>CALFYL010000401.1 GCA_937952135.1 uncultured Planctomycetia bacterium | reverse complement strand
CTGCGCTCGTCTTCCACCCCACGGCCTCAGTGTAGTTGGGTACATGGGGTGGGGTGACGCTTTCGAGAACCACAGTGGCTATGCCGAGGCGACGTGCGACCGGCTAGCTTGTGCGGGCGCCGCCATGCCAACGAGTCCTCCCGCTCCGCGCTTCAAGCTCTCGCGCATCCCGCGGGGCCGCTTCGTGCTGTCGCTCGTCTTGGCGCTGGCCCTGGTGGTCCTCTGGTCGGCGATCGGCGCCCACGATTCGAAGACGTGGCTGGTCGAGAACGCGCTCGTGCCGGTGCTGCTGCTCCTGCTCGGCCTCTCCTACCGCGCGCTCCCGCTCTCGCGCGTCAGCTACAGCTTGATCTTCCTCTTCCTCGTGCTGCACGAGATCGGCGCGCACTGGACGTACTCGCTCGCGCCCTACAACGAGGCGTGGAACGCGGTGTTCGGAGTGCGCCTCAACGACGTGCTCGGACTCGAACGCAACCACTTCGACCGCCTCGTTCACTTCTCCTACGGATTGCTCTTCGCGTATCCGATTCGAGAGGTGTTCCTGCGCCTCGCCAACGTCAAAGGGTTCTGGGGCTACTTCCTGCCCTTCGACCTGACCCTGTCCACGTCGACACTGTTCGAACTCGTCGAATGGATCGCGGTCCTGATGACGGCGCCCGAGGTCGGAATGGCGTACCTCGGGACCCAGGGCGACGAGTGGGATGCGCAGAAGGACATCGCCTGCGCCATGGTCGGAGCGCTGGTGACGATGGGCGTGACGGCGGCGATCAACGCGCGCTACAAGCGCGACTTCGCGCGAGAGTTCCTGCGGAGCCTGGAAGTGAAGCACGCGCGGCCGCTCGGCGAGGACAGCCTCGACCGCGCGCGCGCCGAGGTGTGAGTCAGTCGGTTCGCAGCGACAGCGCCGACGCGCCCGCGTGTTCGAGCACCGAGGCGGCCATCGAGAGCGGCGGGCCGGAGTCGCGGTCCTTCACAGCGACGAGGTACTGCGACTTCTCGAGCGCCTGGTCGTGGAAGTCGGCGATCGCGGGTTCGAAGCCCCGCGTCATCATCGCTCCGATGTAGCCGCCGGCGACTCCGCCGGCGATGGCCGCGGCGAGCACCGCTCCGGCCACGATCAGACCTTCGCCTTGCGTGGGCGCCATCCAGAGCAAGACGACGAAGCTCGCCGCGAGGGCGCCGATCCCTGCGCCGATCGGGACGGCGCGCCGCGTGTGGGCGCCCGACGCCGAGACGGTGCGCACGTCGGGTTCGGTGTTCGGTTGGTGCTCCGGGTCCTTCGCCACCACGCTGATGGAATCGCGGTCGAAGCCCGCGGCGATCAACTCGTCGACGGCGCGCTCGACTTGCGGCTCGCTGTCGAAGACGCCGGCACGGATGGGCAGTTCGGTTTTCATGGCTGACTCCTACGAAAAGAACCTGGCGCGCCGCACTCGAGTGCGACGCGCCCGTGGATGCATCGAGAGCTACTTGCTGCCGTCGAGCTTGCGGTCGTCGAGGCCCGGCTCACCCTTGAGGGACGCGAACGCCTTGCGCTCCAAGCGCTGCGCGAAGTCCTTGGCGGTGTTCAAGTGTCCTTCGGTCTTGGTCTGCGCTTCCGCCAGCACCGGCTTCAGCTCCGGCGTCGCGTGCCGCTGGAACACGATCAGCGCATCGTTGTCGATCTTGTGCGACACGAGCATCATGCCGACGTAGCAGCGGTCGAACTCGGCGCCCTGCTTGGCCTCGAGTTCCTTGCGCGAGCTCAGCAGGCACTGCTGGCCGAGCTCGTCGAAGAGCGCGGCGTGGTTGATCTCGCCGTTTCCGCGCGCGTTCATGTCGCTCGGGGCGCGGTCGCCTTGCGGACGATCGCTCGGGTTGCGGTCGGTTTGACGCCCGCCGTCGGTGGGCGAGCCAGCTTCGATCATGCCGGTGCGACCTTGCAGCTTCGCGAACGGCGCGAGCTTCTGCGTGAGCGCTTGATGGTCCGCGACCATCTTCGTCGCGAAGCGTTTGACCTCGGGGTCGGTGGCGCGGCTCTCCGCGAGGCGCGACAGCTCGATGACGTTGTTGTGGCCGACGCTGATCCACTTGGCCAAGTAGCCGTCGGAGGTCGCCGAAGCGTGAGCGGAGTTCTTCTCCTGCCCGCTTCGATCCTGGCGGCTCGTCGGAGCGGTTTGGCTCGTCGGCTTGGAGGTTTCTTGATCGAAGGTGGCGAGGATCCCGCCGGCGGCGAGGGAGACGATGGCGAAAGTGCGCAACATGTTGGTGACCCCTGTGGTCGTGAGTGAAGTTTCGAAAGAAGCGAGCTGAAGTCGTGATCCCAGGACGCCAAACGAGGCATCGAGCTGCGCAAGAAGCGGCAGTCCAATCCAACGTGCCCCGCAAGCTAGGTCGCGGCGCGAGATCGAGAACTCGGCACAAGCACCGAGCGACGCTCACGAATCCATGTAGGACCGTCGAACGGGCGCCTGCACCGGCATTCGAGCCCCCACGGCCTCTGCGCCACGACATCGTTAGTTCCCCGACGTGGTGAGCGCGGTTCGAGCGCACCGCGCGCCGGACTCCGCACCGAGTGCGGCCCCGCAGCGAGCGCGGACCCTCGGTGCGGAAACTTCTTCCGGTGTGTGGCGCTTCGCCTGTGTCACTTCGTTCACGTGTCGCAGAGTCGCGACAGTTCCGCGAACCCGCCCTCCGAGAGCTGGAGTGGGGAAGACCCGTCGCAGGGGGCGGCGGGTGACGGACGCGGCCTCGCCGCGCTGGGGAAGGCACTGGAAGTGACGCACACGCAGGGGAATTCGTGGCGCACGTTCGCGAAGCGCCGGTCGGCGCAGCGCGGACTGACGCTCGTCGAGCTGATGGCGGCGCTCGTGGTGCTGGTCATCGGCGCCAGCGCGGCTGTCTTCGGCCTGCTCGGAGTTTCGGCGCTCGCCCGCGCGCAGTCCGAACGCGCGCTCGCGTTCGAGGGCGCGCGCAACACGCTCGAGGCGTTGCAAGCGGAGGACTTCCGCAGCGTGTTCGCGCGCTTCAACGCAACCGCCGCCGACGATCCCGCGACAGGCGCGTCGCCAGGAAACTCCTTCGACATCGAAGGCCTCAGCGCGCGCCTCGGCGACGCCGACGGCCGCGTGGGCGCGATCGAGTTTCCCGGCGACGGCGTGCGGCTTCTCGAGAGCACCGTGCACCTCGAGCTCGGCATGCCGCGCGACCTCGGCGGCGCGGTCGGCATCGACGCCGACGACCACGCACTGGACTACGCGCTGCTGCCGGTCCTGGTGCGCGTGCAGTGGCGCGGCGTTTCCGGCCCCGAGGAGCTCCTCCTCGCCGCCACGCTCGGCAACGACAAGAACGCACCGTCGTGGTGAAGCACAAACACACAAGCGGATTCTCGCTGCTCGAGCTGCTGATCACCGTCTCGATCCTCAGCGTCGCGCTGGGCTTGCCGTTGATGATCTTCCGCTCGTCCGAGCGCATGCAGAACACGGTGACGACCCGTTCGGCGCTGCAAGCGAGCGCGAGGCTGGCGCTCGATCGCATCGCGGGCCAGCTCGAGAGCTCGAGCCTCGGCGTGATCCCGCAGTCCGTGCTCGGCCCGGGCCTGTGGTCCTCGACGGTCGACTTCCAACGCGCGGGCGATTGGAACGGAGCGAGCGTGGACTGGGCCCCGGCGGAGCGCATCGAGCTGATCGCGAGCGCCGAGGACCCCGACGACGGCGTCGACAACGACTCCGACGGCTTGATCGACGAGCGCGTCGTCGTGTGGATCACCGACGTCGGGCTCTCGACGGAACGCCGCCGCGTGCTCGTCAAGGACGTGCCCGAGACCCTGGCCGGCGAGATCGCCGCCAACGGCGTCGACGACAACGGCAACGGCTTGCGCGACGAACCGGGGCTCTGCTTCGAGTTCAGCGGCGAACAGATCGTGATCCGGCTCTCTCTCCAGGGCCGCGACAGCTCCAACGCGAGGATCGAACACAGCGAAGTGCGCCGCGTGGCGCTTCGCAACTGAGGAAGAAGGAGCAGGAGAGACATGAAGCTGAAATCTGGATCGAGTCCGACGCCGGCGAGGAGCGAGCGTCGAAGGGGAGTCGCGCTGCTGAGCGTGCTCGCGGTGCTCACGGGGCTGCTCGTGTTGCTCGCCACGTTCCAACACGTGACGGTGCGGCGCAGCGACGAGACGGCCGCGAGCATCGACGAGCGCCGCGCGTTCCACTTGGCCGAGACGGCCCTGAACGAGGGCATGATCGCGCTGCGAGCCGGCAGCACGGGCGCCGTCGGAGGCGTCGGTGCGCCGGCCTACTTCGGCGGCGGCGTGTTCTGGGTCGACGCCGTCGACCTCGGTTCGGCGCAGACGCGTCTGACGGCGACGGCGCTGTCGGGGAGCGGCCGCGCCGCGCTCGAAGCGGTGGTCATGATCCATTCGCCCGAGCCGCTCTTCTCGTCGGTGCTGAACTCGAGGGAGCCGCTGCAGCTCGCGTCGGGCGTCGTGATCGACAGCTACGCGTCGGCGCTCGGCACATACGCGTCGCAGGTCTCGAGCACCTACAACGGCTACAACTTCGCGAACGACGGCGGAAACGTGAGCAGCAATGCGGACATCACCTTCGCCTCCGGCGCGACCGTGTTCGGCGACGCGACGCCGGGTCCGGGGCACTCGTGCTCGTTCTCGAGCAGCACCTACGTGTCCGGTTCGACCGCGGCCGCGCTCGAGCCCTTCTCGTTCCCGCCGATCCGCGTGCCGACCACGCCGATCGTCGGCAACCTCGTCCTGGCCGACGGCGCCAGCTCGACGCTGCCCTCGGGCAAGTACGGCTTCACGGACGTCTCGATCGGCCGCAACGCCAACCTGACCGTGCAAGGGCCGGCGACGATCGTGTGCACCAACTTCACCGGCGAGATGTACGCCAACCTGAAGATCGACGCGACGAACGGGCCGGTCACGTTCTACGTGGAGGGCTCGTACACGCACGTCAATCGCTTCGAAGCTTCGCCGGTGGCGGGCTCGCCGATGGCGCTGGCGTTCATGATCACCGCCGGCGGGCCGCTCGGCTTTCCGCCAGGTGCGAAGCTGCGCGGCGCCTACTACGCGCCGAACGCGGACATTCAGTTCACGAGCGGCATCGAAGTGTGGGGCGCGTTCGCGGCCAACCGCATCAGCATGGCGGCGAACACGAAGTTCCACTACGACGAGTCGCTGATGGACCACTGGAACAACCAGGGCCCCGACGGCGATCCGCTCGAGGTGCTCGTGTGGCGTCGCGCGCCGGTGACCCCGCACGCGCTGACGATCGACCGCCGCGATCCGTACACGGTGCTCGGCGTGGAGCGCACCGCGCTGCTGTCGCCCGCGGAATCGTGGATCGATGCGTGAGATCCTGCGAGGCCGGGCGGGGCTCGTCGCAGCGCTTGCTGCGATCGCGTGGGGTGTCGCTGGCGCTCCGGCCGCGACGCGAGGGATCGCGTCCGCCCAGGAGACAGCCCAGGAGACAGCTCGGAAGCCTGCGGAGAAGTCTGCCCAGGAGCGCTCGCCCGCTCGCGAGGTCCAGCGTCGGTTGCAGGCGCGGGAGGAAGATCCCGACGTGCTCGCCGCGGCGCTGATCGAGCTCGGCCCGGCGGCGCTCGAGTTCCTCGTGGACGCGCGCCGCGATCGAACGGTGCTCTCGGGCGACAGTCTGAGCCGGGTGGCGCTGACGCCGCCGAAGCTGCTGGCCGTGAGCCAGGCTTTGGCGGCGTTGCCCCATCCGCAGCTCGTCGCCGCCTTGAGCGATCGCGCCGCGCGCTCCGCCGAATCGAACGACCGCCGCGTCGTGATCGAGCTCCTGGGCGAGCTCGGCGGGATCGAGGACGTCGAGCTCTTGCTCGGCGCCGCGACGCCACCGCAAGAGGGGCCTGGCTTCGACTCCGGCGTCACGCACGCCGTGCAACAGGCGTTGGTGCAGCTCTTCGCGCGCGTGCCCGCGGCCCTCGAGCCCGCGGCTCGGCGCCTTCCGAACCTCCACGGCGACGTGGCGCCCGCGCTCGCTCGCGCGATCGCCGAAGGCCGCGCGCCGACGAGCTTCGACCTGCTCGTGCGCGCGTTGGACGACACCGCGCACCTCGACCTCGTGGTGTTCCCGTTGCTCGCGCGCGCCGAGGGCCGCCACACGTCGCCGAAGCGCGAGCGCGTGTTCGAACTCGTTCGCGAGCGCGTCGGCAGCACCGACCCGATGCTCGCGCGCACCGCGGCGCGCCTGTGCGGCGAACTCGGCGACACGCAGGCGGCGTCCGTGCTGTGCGACGCGCTCGACAGCCCCGATGCGCAACTCGCCGCGGCATCGCACGCCTCGCTCAAGCAGTTCTCCGGGCTCGGATTCCCCGCGCAGCGAGCGCGTTGGAAGCAGTGGCTCGACAGCGAAGAAGCGTGGCGTCGGTCCGAGTGCGAGCAAGTGCTCGAGCAGCTTCGCTCGCGGCGAGACGACGTCGTGATTCAGGCGCTCCAGACGCTCGCCCAGCATCCGCTCTATCGCGATCTTCTCGCGCCCAGCGTCGCCGAAGTGGCGCGGCGCCCCGAGCCGAATCTGCGCGTCGTCGCCTGCACGGTGCTCGGCCGGCTGCCTTCCTCGAGCTCGATCGCGACCCTGAGCGAGCTGGCGCGCGACCCACAACTCAACCGGCTGGCGCACGATGCGCTGCGTGCGATCGATCCGAGCCTGATCGTTCCGACTCCCGCGAAGCGCGCCGTGCGCGCTCAGCGCAAGTAGCGCGTTTCGATCGCGCCGCCAACGACCGCGAGGGCGCGTCCGTCGAGCGTGCCGTACGTGCGCAGGTCCTCGCCCACGGCGCACATCACGGGCCGGCGCACTCGGGCCTCCAACCGCGCGCCGTCGGCGAGTTCGAAGTCCCAGCGGAAGTGCTCGCCCCGCTCCACGCGCGCAAGCGCCGTGACGGCGACGGTGTCGAAGCTCGCGAGCGCGCCGCCGGGTTCGAGCACGAGGCGGAAGGCCCGCGCGGGAAGCGCACGGGGCTCACGCTTGCTGGCGCGCACGATGGCCTCGACGCGGCGAAGCTCGGCGCACGCCGCCACGAGCACGATCTCGTCCTCGCCCGCGATACTCGCGCGATCGAGTTCATGAAGAAGGCGTCGAAGCGCGTCGGAGTTGAGAGGCACGCCGCCGATGGACCAGCGACACGCCTCGGGCGCACCCTCGGGAGTTTCGAGCGACAGTTCGGCGCGGAAACCGAACGGTGCTCCTTCGGGAAGCCCTCCGCGGTGCGTCAAGGCGACGATCGCGGCGTCCCCGTCGGGCGACGCGAGCGCTCGGACTTTCCACGGCAGGTCGCGAAGCGTGTCGTGCGCGGCGCGCGCGCGGGCCAGCGCGCTTTGCAGCGACGGCGCCGGAACGACTTCGCCGATCACGGAGTCGCCCCGCCCGAGCTGGCCGAGGAACTTGAAGTCGGTCGGATGCCCGGCGTTCGAAGGCAACGCGAGCGTCGCGTACAAGCTGCACTCGAACGACGCGCTGGCGGTCGTACTGCGCGCGGCGAGGCTGCAGCGCACGCTCGGCGATGCACCGACGGGCTGCGCGGACTCGAGCTCGACGTACGCGATCTCGAAACCGTCGAGCGGCAGTGCGGACAGCTCGCGCTCGAACGTGCTCAGCACGATCGGGAGCGCGCTCGTCGCGAAGAAGTTTTTCTGCGACGCGAACTGGAGCCGCGAGCACTCGGTGCGACCGTCTGCGTCGATGAAGGACACGGACGAGACGCTCACGTAGCCTGCGTCGAGCGTCGTGGAGAAGCGCAGGCGGACGTTTCGCGGAGCGACGAGATGCGCGCACACGAACTCGCACCCTCTCGTGGTGGCAAGCCCCGGAGCGCCCAAGCGCCGCGCCGAATCGAACGGGGGATCGAAGTCGAAGCTCCACGGCGCCGGGAGCTCGAACGCCGCGCCGAAGTCCGCCTCGAGGAGCTCGAGCTCCGTCTCGTCGAGCGGCGCCGACTTGTCGCCGAGCCGTTCGAGTCGAGCTCGAAAGCGCTCGAGAGGCAGGTCTTCCTCGTGCGAGGCTTGGACCGCAGTCAGTGCGAGAAGCAGAGCGAGCATGGCGTCGAGCACCCGCTAGCTCGCGCCGCGCGCCGAGTCACTGCGCTCGACGTGCCTCAGCTTCCGAGCAACGCGTTCGCGAGCGCGACGTAGGCGTTGCTCCAGGCGTGCTCGCGCAGAAAGCTCGGCCGCATGCCCGGCGCGCCGACGAACGGACGCAGCACCCACGCGAGCTGGATCGTCACGAACCAGTACAGCGCCAGCCAGGCTGCGCGCGGCGCCGCGTGGCGCGGGTTGACCGCGAGCAGCGGGCGGTAGTGGCGCGCGAGGGTCCATTGACCGGCGAGCGACGCGCCGCAGAACAGCGCGCCGCCGATCAGGATCGCACCGCGGTAGCTGACGCCGGACGCGTGGAAGAACACGACGACGGGCGCGAGGCTCGCGAGCACGACAGCGACGACGGCTTGCGCGCAGAGCACGCCGCGCAACGCCGCAGTGAAGTCGCGGTGCAGACCGAGCACGGCGTTGAGCGCGTAGAAGCTCGGAACGCACATCGCGGTCGACAACCCGAGGAGCAGCGGCAGCTTGAGCGCGGAATACAGCGCTTGTTCGGCGTTGCGCCCGAAGCTGCCGAGCGCGAGGCCGTGCGTCGCGCCGCCGAGCACCAGTGCGAGCGCGAGCGCGCCGACCGGAACCGCGCCCGCGCCAGCGGCGAACTCGCGTTCGCTGCGCAACAGGCGCTCGAGGGTGGCGTTCATCGGCCCACGAGGAACTTGGCGAGCGCCTCGAAGAAAGCCTCGAAGAAGCTGCCCTGTCGCTCGCGGAAGAGTTGGAACTCCAGCCCCGGCGCGCCGATGAACGGGCGCAGGATCCAGCCCATCTGGCTGCCGACGAGGCCGTAGATCGCGAACCACGCGTAGAACACGCGGCGCGGGCGCGCGGAGCGCGATGGCTCGCGCGAATGCAGACGTTTGTCGTCGTCGTGCGCGAGCTTCGCCGGCGCCGCGCTGCTCGAGGCCGTGCTGTTCGAGGCCGGAGGCTCGTACACGGCGTGCAGGGCGCGCGAGAGCACGGCCAAACTGATCGCGCCGCTGAGGGCGAAGAACACGCAGTTGAGCAGCACCATGAAGGAGTAGCTCGTCGTGCTCATCGTGAAGAAGGCGGTGACCGGCGCGAAACTCGCGAGCAAAACGAGGTTCACCGCGATAGCGACGAGCAGCAGCTTGAGCGTCTCCAGGAAGCGCAACTTCGAGTCGGCCAAGGCGCTGAAGGCGTAAAGCGAAGGGAACGCGACCGCGAGCGTGAGGAGGAAGAGCAGCGGCACTTTGCCCGCATCCGCCAGGACTTGCTTCCACGTCGCGTGGGCGGGCCGCATCACTCCGAACAGGCCCATCGCCGCGCCGTAGAGCGCTCCGCCGGTCGCGCCGACCGCCAGCAGGACGCCCGTCCGCACCTCCAAGCGACCCACGCGCAAGTCCTCGCGCGACATCCACTTGCCGCGCAGCAGTTTGTCCGCCGCGGTCCAAAGTCCCAGCATCGTTCGCGTCTCCGTTCGGGAAGGGGAATCCGTCGGAGGGTTTCGGGCGCGCGCCGAGCGCCGCACCTCCACCTCCGACGAACCGCCGCGAACTGCCCGGAGTTTGCGCTGCGAAACCTCCGAGCGAGCGGGCGAGCTCTCGATCCGACCACGCGCTCGAACGCGGGCCAACTCCGCGCGGCGAGTCCGTTGCCAAGTGCGTCGGCCGCGGAGCGAACGGCGCGGCGTCGCGCGTCAGTGACGGAGGCGCGGCGTCACAGACCGAGGCGCTGGAGCTGGGCGAGGCACTCCGTCGCGTCCACGCCGGGATCCGCCTTGAGGATCTCCTCGAGCGCGCGTCGAGCCGCGTCGCTCACGCTGGCTTCCTCGTCGCCGAGCCGCATCGCCAGCGGCCGGGCGCTGTGCCGCGATCGCAGCCGCGCGCTCGCGTCGCACGTCGCCGCGCGCACGCGCGGATCGTCGTGGTCGAGCAGCTCCACGATGTCCGCCGCGAGCGCGTCGCGGAAGAGCGGGTGCTGGCCGATCACGCGCAGGGCGTCGAGCGCGTCGGCGCTCGAACCCTCCGCGGCGCGTGCGAGCTGTCCGGCCGCCTCCGTCGAGTACCAGAGGACTTCGCGCCGATGCCAGGTCTTCCAGGCGGAGACGGTCGCCGGAAACGAACGCTCCGCGATGCGGCACAGCGACGCGTGCACGGTCTTGCGGACCCCGCCTTCGCTCGTCTCGAGCAGCTCGATCAAGTCCGGAAGCGCCTCGATGTCGCGCAGCGCGCCGAGCGCGGCGGCGCAAGCCTGGAGTTTCGTCGGCGCCGCGCTCACCAGGTGCGGACGCACGCGCGCGGCGGCGTTCTCGCACGAACTCGTGCCCGCGGTCGCCGACGCCTGCGTGACCGCGGAGAAGACGAGCGAGTCGTGATCGTCGAAGGCGCCGACGAGGTCCGAGAGCACGTCGAGCGCCTCGTTTCCTCCGCGGCGGCCGAGCGCGGCGACCAGCATCGCGTAACCGGCGGGCTCCGAACGCCGCGCGGCGAGCTCGACGGCCGCGATGGCGCGCGGTTCGCGCAGCAGCAGCGCGGCGATCGCATCGGCGCACTTCTCCGCGGCGTGCAGCTCGTAGTTGGGTTCGCTCGAGGCGAGATCCACGAGCCGTGCGATGCGCGCCACGTCTTCGCCGCCGCCCTTCGGCGCGATCAGCTTGGCGAGGGCGGCTGCGTGCGCGGGGCACGTCGTGTCGACATGGAGCGCGTCCGCGTAGGAGCGCAGCGCGTCCGTGCCCGCGAGCTCGAAAGCGCGCGCGAAGAAGCGTTCCCGCCGTGCATCGAGCGTCAGAGGGCTCTCGAAACACGCCGACGCGCCGGACTGGGCCGACGCGTAGGCCTCGACCAGCCACGCCAGCTCCGCCGTACCGCTCGACCAGGCCTCCACGGCCAGCGCCTCGGGATCGCCGCCGTCGACTACGGCCAGCAGCTCGACGACCGCGCTCGGCACGGCGCGCAACTCGTGCTGGTTCGCGTCGCCCGCGAGCGCCGAATCGCCGAGCCGCGCGCCGAACCACGCGAGCACCGCGAGGCGGACCGCAAGCTTCACGTTGCTCAGCCTCCGGACGCGGCCGCGAGTTCCGCGGCGTAGCGCGTGCGCCAGTCGCGCTCTTGCTGCAGCGTGAGCGGGCGCCACGAGATCATCTCGGGGGTCCCGCCCTCCTCGATCAGGACGCGGCCGAGGGCTTCGTCGTAATGGAAGAGCGTGTTGCTGGCCATGGTGATCCACTCCGCGGCGACGGCGCCGTAGATCTGGAAGTTGCTGTCGATGATCAGGCTCGCCTCGGGCGCGTAGAGCGCGCCGATGAAGTTGGCGTTCGAGTTGATCTGCACGAGCGGAGTGACATCGTCGATCGAGTCGTGGTCCGCCAGCAGATTGATGCGCACCTGCGACGCACTCGGACTGGAGGTCGAGCAGGTCGAGTTCGAAGAGAGGACGAAGCTGTCCTTGACGAAGATGTCGACCGGGCCGTCCGTCGCGTCGATGATCCAATCGCCGCCGCCCTGCAGCAGGAACGACGTCATTTCGATCACCGCGGGGCCCTTGATCGTGAGCTGGCAGCGCTTGTTGACGGTCATCGCGTCGTAGCCGAGCCGCCCCGGGCCGATGGTCAGCTTCTTTTGGTTGACGACGAGGTCGCCCGTGCTCGCGATGCCGGGCAGGCGGATCGGACGCAGCTCGACCGGCTCGTCGAGCCCCGCCCAACCGTCGGAGATGCTGGAGTTGCCTGCGATCGTCGCCGTGTCGCCGGAGTCGGGTCCGTGCTGGATCGCGCCCCAGATCTCGCAGTTCGAGGAGACCGTGACGTTGTCGTTCGAGGTGATCGAGGCGTTGCTGGCGGCGTGGCCGCTGACCCCGACTTGCTGGGCGTAGGTTCCGAGCGCCGAATCGAAGCTGTCGATCCTCACGTTGCTCGCGAGGTTGACGCCGCGCCGGCCGAACAGCGAGTGCGAGAAACCGTGCGTGTTCGGCGTGATCTGCACGAGCATCTCGATGCGCCGGCGCAAGTGGCCGTTGCTCGCGGTGGCGAGCAGCGCGTGGAAGTTGCCGTCGAGCTCCACGCTCTCGACCGTGCACTGCGCGCCCGCGATCTCCACCGGCGCGCCGGGAGCGCCGATCACCGGCTCCGCGCCCATGCGCACGAGGAACAGCGCTTGGCTGAGCGCCGCATCGGCCGCGAAGATCAAGGCCGTCTCTTCCTTCGTCTCGACGAGCGCGCGGTTCGAGGCGCGCGTCAAGGTCACATAGGCCGCGACCATGCCGGCCATGACCATGGCCATGATCAGCGAGATGAGGAGCACCGTGCCGCGACGCGAGCGCGGTCCGCCGAAGCGGGAGGGAAGGAGTTTCATTTCAGTTGCGCAGCCGGACCGAGGCGTTGACCGTGGCGGTGGACACTTGGCCTCGCTCGTCGCGACGGCCGATCGTGAGGCGCAAGCGGAGGACGTCGCCCTCGCGCGCGAAGCACAGCCCGCGTTCGTCGAGCAGACCGTTGCCGTTGTTGTCCGCGCCGTCGGCCGTTTCGCCTTCGAGGTACTCCGCGACGTTCGAGACGAGCACGATCGTGCGCTCCTGCGGCGTTCCTTCGGCGGTCGTGAGCATCGCGCGGCACTCGTCGACGAGCCCGTCGCCGTCGTCGTCGATGCCGTTGTTCGTCTCGCCGTCGTCGTACTGCAGCCACACGCGCGAGTTCGGATGCCACGACAGATCGGCCGCCGCCGCCGTGGCGGAGGTGTCGAGCAGCGTCTGGAAGGAGAGCGCGTCGGAATGCTCGAGGCCGGTGGACGCGAGCGCGGGATCGAGCGTGGCGCTGCCCGCGGCGTTCAACGCTCCGGCGATGCGCGAGACCGCGCGCCAGGCGTCCAAACGCGCGCTCGTCTCGACCATGTCGCTGCTCGCGAGCCCGCTGGACGAACGCACGACCAGTCCGAGCGCCCCGAGGATCACGAACATCAGCACCGCGCCGATCGTGACCTCGATCAGCGTCGAGCCGCGGCGCGCCGCTCGGCCTTCGCAGCGGCGCATCATCGCTCCACCAGGAAGGTCTGGAACTGCACCTGGTTCCGCACGACGCCGGTCCACTCGATGCGCACGGTCACCGGGAGGATCACGTAGTCGCCGCTGTGGTCCGCACTGTCGATCATGCCGTCGGCGTTGAGGTCGCGAGGCAAGCCGAACTCCGGCAGCTCGAGGTCTTCGCGCAACTGTCCCGCGCCGTCGACGGGGAACACCACGCTGCCGGTTGCGCCGACGTCGCCCGCGAGGCCTTCGACTTCGAAGCTCGCGCCCGGCGCCGCACCCGCGGGATCGTCGGCCACCGCGGCGTTGTAGCGCGCGAAGATCGTGCTGAACTCGTGGTTGGGCAGCTCTTCGAGCAAGCGGCGCGCGGCGTGAACGGCGAAGGCCACCTCGCGATCGTTCTGGGTCTGGCGGCGCGAGAGCACGACCGCCTGAGCGAACGACAACACGCTGACCGTGAGAACGGCGACGCTGGCCATGACTTCCACCATCGACGCGCCGGCGCTGCGAGAGCGCCGGGGTCCACGGGGAAAGCGCGGTGCGCGGTCGCGCGACGAGGGAAGAGCTTGATGGGTCATGGGGCAGGAGACCGGGGCGAGCATCGAACGATCGACGCGCGGATCTTGATGCCTTCCCGCGCGCGCCCCGAATCTCGGCGCGCGTTTCCTCAAGCTCCGTCGAGCGGCGCTCCGAAGTAGCCACCTCGCAGGCCAAGGAGCCCCGCCGCCATGCCCCGCCAACAGCGTTCCCGGAAACTCGTTCACCCGTCGTTCCAACTGCGGTTGATCGGCGTGTTCATCGCCCTCGGCTGCCTCGGAGCGCTGTTCCAAGTGCTGCTCATGGCGCGCACGATCGCGGAGGTCTCCGCGCAGGCCCAGGCGCAGCAGCCCGTCGACGTCACGGGGCTCCTGCTCCAGAACATCGTGCTCACCCTCGCGTTGCTCGTGCCCTTGATGTGGGTCGTGGGCGTGGTCGTCACGCACCGCATCGCGGGCCCGGTCTACCGCTTCGAGAAGCACCTCGAAGACGTCGCGGAAGGCCGCACGCTCGCCGACTGCAGCATCCGCAAGGGCGACGAGTTCCAGACCTTGTGCGAGCGCATCAACGTCGCCGTCCGCTCGTTGCGCGCCGCCCGCGACAGCGACGAATCTTCGCGCCGCGCCGCCTGATCGCCCGCGCGCCCTTCGCGCCGCTCAGTTCGGGGTGCAGCTCGCCGCGCACTCGCGCGCGCGAGCGACGAGGTGGTTCACGCCGATGCCGTGCAACCAGTTGCCGAGCAGCACGAGGCCGGGCGGGCAGGCGGACTCGATGGCGGCGAGGCGTTCGGGGTGCTGGAGGTCGAAGCGCGGCAGTGTGGAGCGCCAGCGTTGGATGCGGACGAGCTCGGGTTCGCCGCGGAGTTCGAGAAGGGAGCGCACTTCGCTGCGCACGATGGCGAGCAGGTCCGCGTCCTTGAGATCGATGATGTCGGTGCGGCGCGCACCGCCGAGCAACGTGCGGAGGACGACGTGCGACGGCGGGCTCGCGTCGGGGGCGATCGCGGAGCTGAAGAGCGTGCCGAGGTGGCTCAGGCGCTCGCGCGACGCGACGAGGTAGCCGAAGCCGTCGAGCGGGTGGCCGACGTTCTCGCGGCGCCAGACGTGCGTGATCGAGACGAGGCTCTCGCTCACGATCGAGCCGATGGTGCGCGCGAGGTGCGCGGAAACGGGCGTGAGCAGACGCGCGGCGGTCGAGGCGGGCAGCGCGAGCACGAGGCGCGGCGTTTCGAACTCGCCGGCGGTGCTGCGCACGCGCCAGTTCGAACCGTCGTAGCTGAGCGAGCCGACGGAGGCGTCGAGCAGGAGCTTCTCGCCGAGCATCGCGGCGAGCGCGGCGACGATCGAGTCGCAGCCGCCGACGGGCTTCATCACACTCGGCGCGGGGTCGCCGCGCGTCACGAAGAGCGCTTTGAAGAGACCGCCGTGGGTTTCGACGAGCTCGACGAGCCGCGGGAAGCACGCGCGCATCGAAAGTTGCTCGGGATCGCCGGCGTGGATGCCGCTGACGAGCGGATCGAGCAGCGCCGCGAGGCCCTGTTCGCCGATGCGATGGCGCACGAAGTCCGCCACGGAGCCGTCGAGCGCGGCCCGCGGATCGCGGAACGGCTCGCAGGCGACGCGCAGCTTGCCGCCGAGGGTCAGCAGCGGCGTCGTGAGCATCTTCGGACCGAGCGGCGCGTCTACGAGCCGTCCTTTGTGCACGAGGAAGCGCTTCGACGCGTTCGCGGGCGGCTTGCGGGCTTCGACTCCGAGCTCGCGCAACATGTCCGTGAGCCCGCCCTTCACCTCGAAGCGCAGCGACTCGGGGCCGAGCTCCGCGCGGAACTCGCTGTTCGCGCCGAGCCGCTCCGTGTGGACGAGCCCGCCCGCGCGCGCGGCGGCTTCGAGCACGAGCACGTCCGCCTGGGCGCCGCGTGCATGCGCGTACGCGAGCCCGGAGATGCCGCCGCCGACGACCAACGTGTCGACGCGGCGCGTCAT
>CALFYL010000400.1 GCA_937952135.1 uncultured Planctomycetia bacterium | reverse complement strand
TCGCGCGCGGCAACATGGCCGGCATGTTGCTCGGCGTCGTGAAGCTCGAGGACGTCTTGAAGGACGAAGCGTTCGAGTTCGAAGCCGAACCGCCGATGATGGACGCGGACGGCGGGATGATGGGGGATTCGATGGGCCCCTCGCGGCCCGCGGCGAATCCGAAGGACGGCAAGAAGGTCGACCTCGGGCCGGAGATGTCCGCGATGAAGCGCATGCTCGGCACGGTGTACTACCCGCGCGTGAACCTGTCGGCGCGCATGGCGCGGCTCGGCGCGGGCACGGACGGCGAGATCATCGACACGCTCGCGGACGAGCTGCTGCCGATCGCGTTGACCGCGGAGAGCCGCGCAGCGCTCGTGGAGTTCATGGAGCGCGAGCGGCTCGCGCTCGATCTCGACGACGGCCGGCTGCTCGCGGCGGGCGTGAAGGCGGAGGGCATCCTGCGCCGGCTCGCGCACGTGATCTTGTCGCTGCCCGAAGCCCAGGTGAGTTGAGAGGCGCCTTCGATGCGAACCGACGGATCACGACAAGACCTCGACCGCCGCGCGCTGCTCTCGCTCGGAGCGCTCGGCGCGTGCACGCTGCTCTCGAGCCGCGCGAACGGCGCGGTGAAGCTCTTCGGCTCGGCCCAGCTCCCGCAAGAGCGCGCCGTGCGGCCGCTCATCCTCTTGCAGCTCTCGGGCGGCAACGACGGGCTCAGCACCGTCGTTCCGTACGCCGAGGATGCGTACCACCGCGCGCGGCCGTCGATCGCGCACAAGATGGAGAAGCTGCTCGTGCTCGACGAGTACCGCGGCCTCCACGGCGAGTGGAAGCGCCTCCGCAAGGCGTTCGACGCCGGGCAGCTCGCGATCGTCGAGGGCGTCGGGTATCCCAAGCCCATTCGCTCGCACTTCCAATCGCTCGACATCTGGCACGCCGCGGATGCGCGCGGCCGCGGCGTCGGAACGGGTTGGATCGGACGCGTGTGCGAGAAGGCCTTCGAGCGCGAGACGAACCCGAACCTTGTGGTGCACGTCGGCTCGAACGTGCCGTATTCGCTGCACTCGACGAATCACCCGGCGGCGACGTTCGTGAATCCGGCGGCGTATCGCTGGGCGGGCGGCGAGCACGAAACCGACGCGTACGCGAAGGCGAGCGGCATGGGCGCGGCTGCGGACGAGCTGCTTCCGGGCGCGGAGAAACCGCGCAAGCTCGAGGGTGAGTCGAGCGTCGACTTCCTGCGACGCGTGATGAACGACGGACACAGCTCGTCGCTGCAAGTGCGGCGCGCGGCCGCGCGCTACACGACGCCGATCGTCTATCCGCGCAACGACGCGCTCGCGGGTTCGCTGCGCGATGTCGCGGCGCTCGTGAACAGCGACATCGGCTCGCGCGTGCTGTCGCTCGAGCTCGGCGGCTTCGACACGCACACCGACCAGAAGAACCGCCACGACAACTTGATGAAGCAACTCGACGGCGCGCTCGGTGCGTTCCTCGAGGACCTCGGTCGCAGCGAGCGCGGACGCGCGGCGGTCGTGGTGGTGTTCAGCGAGTTCGGCCGCCGCGTGGCGGAGAACGGCTCGCGCGGGACGGACCACGGCGTCGCCGCGCCGCTCTTCGTGCTCGGCCACAAGATCGAGGGCGGCTTGCACGGCGCGCACCCGTCGTTCGAGAAGCTCGACGAAGGCGACCTCGCGCACACGACGGACTTCCGCAGCGTCTACGCGACGCTCATCGAGCGCTGCTTCGGGTTGAAGCACGAGGACGTGCTCGGCGCGAAGTACGCGCTCGCGCCGATCGCCTGAAACGCGCGAAGCGCCGTCCGAGTCAGGTCCGCGAGCGCGCGGAGCCTGCGGACGGCGCTCGCGAAGCGGCTCACGGCACGATCGAGACTTCGACCCCGTTGCTGAAGGCGCGCGACAGCGGCGCGGCGGAGGAATGGGTCAAGGCCTGGAACGAGAAGGTCTGACCGATCAACGCGATCTGGTTCGGGATCCTGCGCTGCGTGATGCTCGGCGTCGCGGCGCCGGCGCTGGTGACGTGGAAGGTGCGCGCGAGCAGCCAATTGAGCTCGAATGACCCGAACGGCGTCGCAGCGGGGCTCGCCAGGCCGGCGCGCGCCCAGTACAGCACGCTGGGCGCGTCGGGGCCCCAGTTGTCGAGGCGCAACGAGCTGCCGATGGAGCCGCTCGACACGAGCTCGAGAGGCGTGAACTCGTACGCGCCGATGTCGGTGCGGCCCTGCGCGTCCAGGTTGCCGTCGACATCGCGCCGCACACCCAGCACGTCGCGCGCGCCGCTCGGCGCCGCCGACGCGGCGTCGATGCACGGGCTGCCCCAGCGCAGGCGGAAGTCGCCCTTGCCCGCATCTCGGAAGCCCGGATCGCCCGAGAAGCACCCGTTCACGCCATCGAAGTCGCCGTCGCTGATCAAGGAGTGCGAGGCGCTGACACCGACAGTGCCGGTGGTATAGATCGAGTTCCCAAGAGTCGACACGATGCACGAGTCCAGCGTTACCTGCAGGGCGCCCGACCAGTTGTTGAGTGTCAGCGGCTGCACGAGCTCTGCAAACGTGCAGCGCGTGAATGAGGCTTCGAGCGTCGATTGCTGATTGTGGAACGAAACAGCGCCGCTGCAGAAGCCGATCGAGGAGTCGACAGAGCGCAGCTTCGCCGGCGCATTCGCAAACGTGTGCCCGGAGATCGCGAAGCCTCCCAGGCTGTCGAAAGTGCAACGCTCGAGCAGCGCGTCGACGGCGCCGTAGATCCGGACGCCATCGCCGCTCGAATTCCCGAAGAAGCCGTCGAGCACAGTCAGTTGAACAGGCGCCGTGGACGGATCGCCCCAGGCGAAGATCCCTGTCGAAGGGTTGGTGGGCTCCATCACGTCGATGAACAGGCGCTCGAACCTGGGCTCGCACCGCCCGCCGTTGCCCGTGATGCTCACGCCGGTCAAGACCATGCGCGCGATGCGCAGGTCGACGAAGGTCGGGCTCACTTCGCCCGCCTCGGCCACGAGCTCGACACAGTGCGTCGCGCGCCGCAGTTCGAGGTGTTCGACGCGCGTGTCCGCGGCGAAGACCTGGGGCTGCGCGTTGCTGGATTCGAAACGCAACAGCACGGAATTGGGCGCCCCGTTCGCAGTGATGACCGGCCGCTCCGCGCCGGCGAGACCGATGAGTTGATGTCCTGGCTTGGGTGCGATGGGGAAGTTCTCCCCGAGCGCCGCGTTGTACGTTCCGGGCGCGATCAAAATTCGCTCGGACCCCGCCGGAACCTGCGAAACAGCGTGCGAAATCGTGCGCCACGCGCTCTGCGGACTCTGGCCGTCATGGGCGTCGCTCCCGTTCACCGCGTCGACATACCAGTCGGACGCCCGTGCGCTGCCAGCAAGGAGGAGCGACACGACCGACACGCGCATTGCTGCAGCGACGTACTTGCTTCGCATACCGTGAGCCTCGTGGAGGAAGGTGGACTTCGTCGGTCAAGTTCGCCAACCGGCGACCCGACGATCGTGCGGCGACTAGTTGCCGGCTGCGTCGAGGTCACTTGGCCCTCGGCAGGAGACTGCGGCCAGGTGCGACGGCAATTCCGTGCCGCGCGGTTCGTCAGCGCAGCTCGATGAACGGCGCCGCGCCCGCGGACAGGAGCGTCTCGTGGAGCGTGACGGGCTCGCCCCATTGGCCGCCGTCGATCGGCGCGCCGAGGAAGCTCGCGCGGCCCGCGGGCGCAAAAGGCAGTTCGAAGCGGCCTTCGGCGTCCGTCTCGATCGGAATCCATGCCTGCAGCACGTCGGAGTCGACGCGCAGGACCAGTGCATAGCTCGAGCTGGAGGGCTGCGCGGAGCGACCTCGCAACGTCGACGCGCGGAGGTCCATGCTCCACTCGTTCGCGCCGCGCTGGAACTCCGCGCGGCAGCTCACTTGGCCGGGTTGCTGGCGATCCGAGCCCCAGGCGAACGTGAGCCGCGCCGGGCCCGGCTCGTCGAGCGACAACGCGAAGCGGCCGTGTTCGTCGAGCGCCGTGCTCGGCAGTTCGCCGCTGAACGAGCCGCGGTCTCCGGGCCACGCGCTCACCACCCAGCCCGCTGCCGGCGCGCCGTTCACCGTCAGACGCCCGTTCACTTGCGCCGGCTGGTCGTCGCGCAGATCGAGCGTCACCGCGGTCGTGGCGCCCTCGCGCACCTCGCAGTTGAACTCGAGTCGCGTCGGCGTCTTCGCTTCCGACACGGCCCAGTTGGCGAACGGATCGCCGTTCACTTCGCTGCGGCCGCGGTGGATCGACCACGAGCCGGCGCCGAGCCGGTCGAACGCGAACACTCCGCCGGCGGAGGTCCGTGTCGTGCGCACGAAGCCATCGCCGCGGTTTGCGACGACGATCACGCCTTCCTCGCTGCGGCCCTGTGCGACCAGCACGCGGCCTTCGACGCGCCCGCCGCGTCCGAGCACGAGGTCCAGCCGCGCGCCCACGACGCTCTGCAGCTCGAAGGGGCCCCGATCCTCCGCGGCGAAGCCCTCCAACTCGGCGTGCACGAAGAACGGATCGTCGCCGGACACGCGCAAGAAGTACGACCCATCCGCCTCGCTCTCCGTCGTGTCCAGGGGACGCGGAAAGCGCAGCGCGGGATAGCCGCTCACCTCGACGCCTTCGTGGCGCCTGCTCGCGCGCCACAGCGTCACGCGAGCGCCCCCGCGAGGCATTCCCTCGGCGAGAACGCGACCGCTGAGTCCGGGTTGCGGCGTCAGCTCGAACTCGAGCGAGCTCGGCGCGCTCCGTGGCGCGAACGGCCCGAGTTGAGCGAGCGCAAAGCCGGGCGCGGCGCACTCGACCACGAACTCCTGGCCCGGCACGCGAAGACGGTTCGTGCCCTGGTCGGCGTTCGCGAGCGGCGCGCGTTCGAGCTCCTCGACTCCGGTCGCGTCGCGCGCGACGAGCGAAAAGCGTTCGACGGGCTCGCCGCCGGTTGTGCGCGCGCGCACCGCGATGTGTCGCGGCAGCTCGAAGCGCAACTCGACGTCCGCGGCGCCCGGCTCGACGCCGTCGACGCGCACATCGGGCCAGCGCCGCTGCGGGTCGGAGACCGTGAGCTGGTGCGGGCCCATTCGCCGCACACGGAACCTGAAGGCGCCGTCGAGCCCGACCGCTTGGCCCATCGAGTGCGTGCTGCCGCCCATGCTCGTGAGCACGCGCAGTCCCACGCCGCCGACCGGCTCGCCATCCGGCGCGCGCACGAGGCCGGAGATCTCGTCCTCGCGCGCGAGCGGCTCGACGACGAGCACCACGCCTTCGAAGCGCTCTTCCGCTCGAACGACGAGCGCTTCCGAGAACGCATACCGCATGCCGCGCACTTCGGCCCACACGCGAACGCCGCCGGGCGTGACGCCTTCGAGCAGGAACGAGCCGTCGGGCGCGCTGGTCGTCGACACGGCGGAAGCGGCGTCGTCCGGTCCGCAGCGCTTCGCCGCCGCCGCATCCGAATCCCAGACGCTCGGGCTCGTCGCAAGCACGGTCGCGGCGCCGATCGGACGTCCGTCGACGTGTTGCACGCGGCCCGCGATCGAAGCGCCGCGTTCGAGCACGATGTCGCCGAGGTGCTTCGCCGCGCCGGCCTGCGGTTCGAAGTCGAGCGTCCGCACGGCGTAACCCGGTGCGTCGACGCGCACCGTGATCCATCGAAGAGCGGTGTCGGAGAGCACGAGCTTCCAACGACCTTCGTGGTCGGTGTGAGCCACTCCACCTTCGTCGAAACTCGCGCGAGCTCCCGCGATGGGCCGCAGCTCACCGTCGACCACGCGCGCCTCGATGCTCGTGGGCACGCTCGCCGAGGCGGGCGTCGACGCGGTCTCGGCCGGACTCGGCTCGGTGGATCTGGGAGCGATTCGCGCTTCGGCCGCGGCGCGGGCCGTGGCGAGCGCGCGCTCCTCCGGCGCCGCCGTCGACGCTTCCGGCGCCGCGAGCGCCGCTCCGGGCGAAGCGGCCTCGGGCTCGCTTTCGCGCCACAACCAACCGACGCCGAGCGCCGCGACGACCGCGAAGGCGGCGACGATCTGCACACCGAGTTTCATGAGCAAGACTCCCTGAACGAGGTTCGCGAAGGGAGCCGATGGCCCGTCGAGCCAGGGAGGAAGTTGCGGCAGCGCGAGCGGTGCGAGCGCGCTCAGCCACTCGCGCCGGCCGCCGTGGCGGCGGTCGAGCCGCTCGCGCAGGAGCTCGAGCCCGCGTTCGAGCCGCGTGCGCACCGTCGTCGCGGGACAGCCCGCTTCGCGCGCGATGCGCGCCGCGGACCAGCCGTCGAAGTAGCTGCGCACCAGCGTCGAGCGGTAAGGCTCGGGCAGTGCGCGCAGCTCGTCCGCGAGCGCTCGCTGCGCATCCAGCCGCTCCGCGAGTTCGTCCGCCGCCGGCGCAGCTTCGTCGCGCGCGCCGCGTTGCTCGTGCGCGCTTCGAATCGACTCGTCGCGACGTTGCCGCCGCGCGAAGTTGAGCGCGACGCGTGCGAGCCAGCCGCGCTCGACGGGCGCGCCGGCCCGCCGACGTCGCAGCGCCGCGAGCTGCGCTTCCTGCACCGCATCCTCGGCCCCGGCGGTGTCCCGCACGAGCCTTCGCACGAGCCGGCGCATCCACTTGGATTGCTGCTCCAGCTCGCCCTCCAGCGCGTTTGCTTCACCCTTGGCCATCGGTTCCAAGGTAGCGATCCACGCCAACCTCGAAACGACGGCCGAAAACGCGAAAAGCCCGCGAACTAGCTCGTGAGTTGACTTGTACGGCTTCCCAGATGCTCCAGCGCGTTCGCGCGTCCACGATGCCGGCGAACGGCGTCGCTTGACGCAGCGCCGTGGAGCGCTCATCCGTGCCGGTGAGCGCCGCGCGCAGCTCCGCAAAGGGTCCGTCGAACAGTTGGGCTCAGGCCGCTGCGTAGGGCTGAGGCTTGGAAGGGTCGGCGCGCCAAGCGTTCAGGCGCGCTCGGATGGCGACCAGCAGCTCCGGGTTGCGCTCGATCCGCGCGAGAACTTCGCGGTGCAACGCGAGGCTTCGGGCCTCGGCACGCGCATGCGGATCCATGCGAACAACTGTACGTACGGCGCGCGCTGAGGGGCAGGTACCGCAAGCGAGCGGCGTTCGCCGTGAACCGCGGGGGCGACGAACTTCGGTTCAGCGACCGAGCACGATCTCGCGGAAGGCGTTCGGCTCGATTTCTTGCGCGAGCTTGCGCAGGCGTTCGCTCTCGGAACTGTCGCCGGCGGGAAGCACGCTTGCGAGGCTGTCGTAGAAGCTCGCTTCGAGCGGATCGCGCGCGAGGGCCTTCTCGAACAACTCGCGCGCGGCCGATTTCTCGCCGTCGGCGGCGAGCAACTGGCCGTAGCGGTGCAGCGCAACGGGGTTGTCGCTGCCCTTCTCGAGCGCCTCCTTGAACAAGCGCTTGGCGCGAATCGGACGCGGCGGGTACGTGCGGGACGCGGTCATCGCCGCTTGCTCGAGCCCACGCGCGCTCGTGACCTTCAACTCGTCGCGCACGTACGCGTGCCACTCACGTTCGAGCGCGGCCACCGCTTCGGCGTCCTTGAGGCCCATGTACAGCTTGAAGGCTTCGAAGACGTCGGGCTGGCGCACGGTCGCGAGTCCGAAACCCTCCGCTTCGCGCTTGACGTCTTTCGCGGACGGCAACGCGAGCACGAACTTCTGGAACTTCGACGCATACGCCGCGCGGTTCATGAGGAAGTGCACGAGCGACCAGCCCCACGTGTAGTGCTCGTACATGTCCTCGGTCGAGACGAGCGCTTCGAGCCGCACCCACTTGCCCGCCGAGATATCGGTTTGCACTTCGACGAGCCGGCCCTCGAGCACGAGCCCTGTCGTGATCTTCTTCGTCTGCGGATCCCAACTCGACGCGCCGTAGAACTCCGCCAGCGACTCGCCGGGGAAGTGCGGGTAGCTGAAGCGCACGTCGATGAGCTTTTGGAGGTAGTGGTTCGCCTCGTGGAACATCACTTCCTCCGTGCCGCGCGGATCGAGGCGGTCGTAGTAGAAGTTGAGGTCCATCGGCTCGACGTAGCGGAAGTAGCCGAGCACGCCCCACCCCGCGCCGCTCACCTGCAGGAACCCGTCGGGCCCGTCGTAGTCGTAGTAGAGGTTCACCGCGAGCGGCGGCTGGTCCTTCGGCGGCTTCACCTTCCACGCGCGGCAAAAGTCCTTGAAGTAGGTCTCCATCAAGTCGCGGTAGTTCGCGAAGACTTCCGGCGGCACGTTGTGCTTGTAGGCGAAGTTCTTCGTGCGCTCTTCGCGCGCGTTGCGCCACAGGCGATAGGACTTGAGCTCCTCGGCGGCGCGTTTGCGTTCCGCGATGCGCTTCTGGATCAAATCGTCGCGCGTGCGCTGGGTCACCCAGCGCCCTTCGAACCGCACCATGCCCTTCTTGCGCTGCTCGGCTTCCTCCGTGCTCGCCGGCTCGCCGAGAGCCTCGTTCTCGATCACCGCTTCGAGCACCAGATCCTTCGGAACGCGCACTTCGCCGTTCTCGAACTTCACGACCACCGCCTCGCCATCGCGCGCGAGCGGTTTGCCTTCGAGGATGCGGCCGTCCTTGAGCAGCAGCACGTCGGCGGCGGCGCTCGCGCTCGAGACGGCGGCGCAAAACGCGAGCGCGAGCCCGCGAAGGGAGCGTTGGAGGTTCATGGGCGCTCAATCCAGCGACGCGAAGTAGGCCTTGTCGAAGTCCGCCCAGTCCTTTTCGCTCCAGGATCCGAACGTGCGCTCGAAGCTCTGGTCGACGATGCGCTGCTCGCGGTCCTTCCAGCGCGTTTGCTCCGCCTTGAAGGCCGCTTCCTCTTCTTCCTCGGTCTGCGGCTTCTTCGGCGTTTCCCCGTCGCTCTTCGGCCCACCCTCGCCGTCCGGCTCGCTCGCGGGCCCACTCTCCGGGTTCGCCTTGTCCTTCGCGCCCTTCTCCTCGCCCTTGATCTCCTCGACCACGCTCTTGAGGCTGCGCAGGTACGTCGGGAGCAGGTCCTTGGTGCGCGGATTGCGCTGCGCCGCGGGGCTGAGCAGGAAGCGCGCGAGCGCCTCGGTCTCGTAGTGCATGCCCCAATCCTGTTTCTCGGAGAACGCGGTGCTGCTCAGGCGCAGCAAGTCGCGCGGCTTCGAGAGCCGGCCGCCGCGGGAGCGCTCGCGCAAGGAATCGCGCTCCCAGCCGTCGACGCGAAATTCGACTTTGCCCTTCGACACCACGCAGTCCTCCGCGGTGTCGCGCAATCCCTGCCGGAGCCACGGCGGAAAAGCGAGGAACAGATCCTTGTCGCGCTCCTGGAACCACAGCTCGAACACGCGCCAATTGAAGTACTGGCCCTGCCAGCCCGCGCTCCCGCCTTTGTCGTCGTGCGTGACGATTTCGAGCCACCACGTGCTCCAACCGGTGCCGGACTGGAACGCGTTCTGCTCCTCGTAGTCCTTGCAGATGCGCAGAATCGGCGCGCGCACGTACTCCTCGGGTCCGACGAAGGGAAAGCGCTCGTCCAGCCAGCGAATCAGCGCCTCACCGCGCTCGACCATGCGTTGAGCACAGCGATCGTCCGAGCGGTTCAGCACCAGGAAGCGCCCGAATTTCTTGCTCGTCCACCCCTCGGGCAAGTCCTTCGCCGCGCGCTCGTGCAGCACGCGTTCCTGGTCCTGCCGCCGCAGCCGGCGGTCGAACACGGGCAGGTCCGACCAGGCCCACGGCGAGAGGTCCATGTCCTTCGAGCCGAGTTCCTCGAGCGCGCCCTTCTCGCGCGGCAGCACGCGAAACGACTTCAGCGTCGCCTCGAGCTCCTTCTTGAGCTTGGGGTACGAGTTCTCGAGCACCTCGACCTGCACGGCGAAGTCGATGTCCGGCGCCTGGAAGATCCACGTCACGACGCGCTTGGGTCCGTTGTACGACAGCTTCTCGACCTTGATCTCGAGCTTGCGGACCTTGACGCCGTCGACCTCGCCCGCTTCGTCCGACGCCGTGAAGTACCCGCCGCCCGAGTACGTCCGCGCCAAGTAGTCCTCGTAGTTCTTGTAGGGATTGAGGATGCGGATCTCGGTCGTGTTCTCGTCCTTCTCTTCGACCTCGATCTGCTTCTCGACCACTTTCGTGACGAACGCGATCACCACCAGTTGCGGCTTGTGCTCCCACGTCCAGCCTTGCGGATCGTTGTAGATGTAGCCGCGCGGCGAGAGGTATTTCGCCACTTGCCAGTTCTCGTCCAGCTTGAGCGGAACCGCGCTCCAATCCTTCGGCGGCTTGAACTTGAAGCCCAGGCGCGCGTCCACGTGCTGCGAAGACTTCGCCTGAACGAGAGGCGCGGAAACCCGCGGCGACGACGAGACCGGCGACGGATTCAGGAACAGACCGAGCGCCGTGAGCGCGACGAGCATGGCAGATCTCCGTTGGCGCCGCGGGTTCCTGAGGCCCGCGACTCGATTCGCAAGGAGGGGCCGCAAGGAAGTGCGCCGGGGTGCGCGCGGCCCGTGCGACGAGGGTAGCCGCGGTCGGCGAGAACTCGCAAGCGCCGCGAGGGCTGCGGCAGAGCGCGCGTGACAAGGCCGAGCTGCCTGCGTAGGGTGCGGCGCTACCCCTGCGAGAGCACCCATGGCGAAAAAACGCGCGAAAAAACGAGCCCAGAGCACGGCCAAGAGCACCGGCAAGACCAAGACGACTTCGAAGCGCGCAGCGGCGCGCAAGCCGGCGAAACGTCGCGCGACTCGCCGCAAGGAAGTCGAGACGTCCCCGCCGAAGCCGCTCGTCGGATCGATCGCGTGGCGTGACTTGACGGTGAAGAACGCCGATGCCGTGTGCGACTTCTACGCGAAGGTCGTCGGTTGGAAGGTGCTGCCGATCGACATGGGAGGGTACAGCGACTACTGCATGATCCCGCCGGCGAGCGAGATGCCCGAAGCCGGCGTGTGCCACAAGCGCGGCGTGAACGCCGGCTTGCCGAGTCAGTGGCTCATGTACGTGGTCGTCGCGGACCTCAAGCGCGCGCTCGAGCAATGCAAGAAGCTCGGCGGCAAGCAGCTCACCGACATCCGTCCGCAGGGAACGAGCCGATTCGCGGTGATCAAGGATCCCGCGGGCGCGGTGCTCGGCCTCTACGAGATCGGCTAGCCGCGAGCGCGGAGCTCGCGCGGCGCGGCGCGCGAGCCACGAGATGAACGCAACACTTCTTCCCTCGAGTTCGGCCTCCTCGAGCTCGCCTTCGTCGAGCGCGCCGCCTGCCCGCTTCTCGCGCGGCATTCGGCTCGCGCTTCTGCTTCCAGGCGCCGTGGCCGGCGTCGGGAGCACGCTGTTGCAGCCCCACTGGTTCTCGCCGTTCGCGCCCGTGCTCGGCCCGTGGGCTGGATTTCTCTACGGCCACAGCGACTGCACGCTCGCCAACGCCGCGCCCGCCTGGGCCGCGGTCGCCGTCGCGCTCGCCCTGTGCGCGCTCGGCGCGATCTTCCTGGCGCCGACGCGCTTTCGCTGGACGCGGATCGCGCTGACGGCCAACGCCGCCGCGGTGTGGTGCGCGGCGGCGTGGCTGTCGGTGGTCAACACGACTTCGTGAGCCAGCTCACGGCGACACGACGAAGTCGAGCGCGTCGCTGAGACCGGTCGGGACCGCGCTCCCCGGATCGCGCATCCAGTACTGGGCGAACGCGCGCGCGCCCGGGTCGAGGCCGAAGGCGAGCCCGGCTTGAATACGGGCGTTGAGGTCGAGCGCGTAGGCGCCCGAGCAATCGCTCGGACCCATCGTCCCGCCCGAGTTCTGGAGGGGCGTGCGCACCGTCGGAGGCCTCACGCACAAGAGGCCGCCTTGATAGGGGAGCGCCTGCGCCTCGAAGCCGTACAGCAGCAAGCCGCTGCGCTGGTTGAGCACCTGGCTCGCCGTGATCTGGAACACGACCGCCTGACTCTGCGAGGCGTATCCGCTGAACGAGATCGCCGGCACGCAGCCGAGGCTGTTGGTCTTGGCCGTGCAGTACACCGTCGCCAGCGACGCGCCCACGCGGCGCGCGAAAACATCGGCCTCCGCGTTCGAGTCGCCCGGCGTCAAATTGTTCGCCCCGCTCGAGAACGCGACGGTGCCGCCGTCGCCGCTCAGAGTCGGATACCCGCAACCGAAGTTGGCCTGAACGCCGAGACTGTTGACGCTCGCGCATACGGTCGTCGTGTGCGCGAGGTCGTGCACGAACACATCTCCGCCCGAGTTGGTGTCGTTCGGGATCAGGTTCTGCGACAGCGAGAGGAACGCCACGCGCTTGCCATCGGCGGACAGCGACGGGAGGTAGGCGCCCTGGAAGTGGATGTTCGGCTGCGCCTGCGCTCCGCCTTGACCGACGCTGGCGCGCACGGTCGTGGCCAGCGTCAGGTCGCGCACGAAGATGTCCATGATCTGGTTGGTGTCGCCGACGACCAAGTTCCACGCCGAGCTCTGGAACGCCACCACTGCGCCGTCCGCGGAGATCGAGGGGAAGTGCGAGCCGCCGTTCCCGAGTTGGCCGCCCGCGCCGAGCGACGCGATGCGCGTCGTGCCGGCGACCACGTCGCGTACGAAGATGTCGGACATGCCGTTGAAATCGCCGCTGACGAAGGACCCATCGAGCGCCGAGAAGGCCACGAAACGGCCGTCGGCGGAGATCGAAGGCCACTGGGCGCCTCCGACGGACGCGAAGCCGCCGGTCGGAACCGCGCTCACGAGCACGGTCGTGCCCAGCACGCGGTCGCGAAGGAACACGTCGAGCTGCGTTCCGTTGAGGTCGCTCGCTGCGACGAGGTTCGTCGCCGTGCTCTGGAAGGCGACGTAGCGCGCGTCGGGCGTCATGGCAGGCCCCGACGAAGCGCCGTTGCCGGCCGCGCCGGTCGAGCTCAGGCTTGCGACTGAGTTCGACAAGCTCAGGCGATCGCGTACGAACACGTCGGCCACGCCGTTCGTGTCGTTCGCCGCCAGGTTCGAGGCGCTGCTCCAGAAGGCGACGAAGCGACCGTCGGCGGAAACCGGTCCCGGACGCGAGTGATAGTCCGCTTGCGCTCCCCCGACTCCTTCGCTGATGCGCTCGGTGACTCCGGTGAGCCGATCGCGGAGGAAGACGTCCGAGTAGCCGCCCAGGTCGGGTGTCACCAGCTCGACGCCGAAGCTCGAGAAGACCACCCAGCGCCCGTCGGACGAAACGAACGGCTCGTCGGAGTAACCCGTCGACTGCGCTCCGCTCGTGGCGACGCTTACGATCTGGGTGTCGGCTTGGAGCGCGCTCGCGGCGGCGGCGAGCGCTGCGAGCGCGGTGGCGGAACTCGAGTTCCTTCGATAGGCAGTCATGGTCATCCTCCGGCTCGGCGAGAAAGCGAATCTCGCCCGACTAGCGCGCTGGAAAACCGCTGTCACAGCCCTTCACTCAGGATACGTCGCGCGCTCGAAACGCCGGAGACGCGCGAGGCCAGCCCCGCGAAGAGGCTGGCCCCGCAAAACCATCCCACTCCGACATCCACGGGGATGTCGGAGGGCGCCCTCAGATCAAGGCGTCACGGTGAACTCCACGCCGTTGCTGAAGGCCCTGCCGAGCGACGCGGCCGGCGAGTCGGTCAACGCCTGGAACGAGAACGTGTGGCCGACGAGCGCGATCTGGTTCGGGATCGGGCGCAGCGTCACGATCGGAGCGCTCGCGCCCGCCGTGGTGACGCGGAAGATGCGCGCGAACTGCGAGTCGAGCTGGAACGCGCCGAACGGCGTCGCTTGCGAGCTCGCGAGTCCGGTGCGCGCCCAGTAGATCGTGCTCGGTGAGTTCGGGCCCCAGTTCTCCAGCGTCAACGAGCTCCCGATGGCGCCCGTCGTCGTCAATTCGAGAGGTTGGAACTCGTACGCGCCGATGTCCGTGTTGCCGAGCGTGTCGAGGTTGCCGTCGAGATTGCGCGGAGCTCCGACCACATCGCGCGCGCCCGCCGATGCATTCACGAACGCCGCGTCGATGCACGGGCTTCCCCAGCGCAGCCGGAAGTCGCCATCCGTGCCGTCGCGGAACCCCGGATCGCCCGAGAAGCAGCCGTTGATCCCGTCGAAGCTGCCGTCGCCGATCAGGGAGCGCCGCGCGGTCACGGACGCACTCGGACCGGCGGCGACGACGGCGCCGGGTGCGACCGCGATGCAGTGATCAAACTCCAGCGTGCCGGCGGCGAGTTCGATCGGACCGAGCATGTTCGCGAGGGTGCAACGAACGAGCGCGATGTCGCCACCGCTCGACTCGACCGCCCACCCGCCGTACGCGAACACGGAGTCGGAGCATGTCACGCGCGTGGGGGCGCCGCCGAGATTCCAGATGGCGGCGTCGGCGATGTTGTCGAAGTTGCACCGCTCGAGACGGACATCGGCGGGGCCCCACACGGCGATGCCCGTGCTCGAGGACTGCGTGAACGAGCAGTCGCGCGCCGTGACGACGGACGGACTGCCGCCCGTGATGAACAGGCAGTGAAACACAACGGACAGTTGGCAATCGCGCGTTTCCACGCGCTCGAGCGTCGGCTCGCTCACGGCCGCAGTGGTGTCGATCGAGATCCCGTTCACCGAGAGTCGCTCCAGCCGCACGTCGACGATCGTCGGGCTGACGCGGCCGGCGTACGCCACGATGCCGATACCGGTGCCAGCTCGTTTGAGGTCGAGCCGTTCGACGCGCGATTCGGGACCAAAGTCGAGCGGCTGAGAAGGCAGCGATTCGAACTGAATCAGGGTCGCGCCGCCAAAGCTCGTCGCGTTCAGCGACGGGCGCTCGGGGCCGGGGGCGCCGATCAGTTGCTGGCCGGGCTTCAATCGGATCGGGAACGACTCGCCGAGCGCCTGGTTGTAGGTCCCGGCAGCGATGTTGATGGTCTCGACGCCGCCGAGCGGAACATTGGCGACGGCGTGGGTGATCGTCTGCCACGCCGTCGACGGACTCGAGCCGTCGTTGGCGTTGCTGCCGTTGACGGCGTCGACGTACCAGTCGCTCGCCGAGGCGACGCTCGCGAGCGAAGCGACAAAGGACAACGCCAAGGCGTGAGTGCAAGACTTGCAAGACGTACGGAACAGCATCGAAGCTCCTCGTGTCAGGGAAAGCGGGTGCAGACAGCGCCGCGGGAATCGACCTCGCATGCGCTTGCGATCGCGCTGCGTAGCTCTCGTTGTCAGCGCGGTAACCGTGCACACTTCGCACAACGTGCGGAGCGCTTCCAATTCGTGGAGCGCTCGAGAGCGATGTCCATTTGCGCGCGCCGACTCTCGACGGACCCCGAAGCGAGTCGATAGAGACTCCGAAGCGTTGTCGGCTCCGAGTCGGCGCGCGCCCGTTCGCACGAGTTCAGGGAACGATCGTGAGCTCCACACCGTTGCTGAAGGCTCTGCCGAGCGGCGCGGCCGGCGAGTCGGTCAACGCCTGGAACGAGAACGTGTGGCCGACGAGCGCGATCTGGTTCGGGATCGGACGCAGCGTCACGATCGGAGCGCTCGCGCCGGCCGTCGTGAGGCGGAACGAGCGCGCGAGCTGCGAGTCGAGCTGGAAGGCGCCGAACGGCGTCGCTTGCGAGCTCGCGAGTCCGGTGCGCGCCCAGTAGATCGTGCTCGGTGAGTTCGGGCCCCAGTTCTC
>CALFYL010000399.1 GCA_937952135.1 uncultured Planctomycetia bacterium | reverse complement strand
ATCACCGTCCGCAAGTCGCTCGAACGCGGCCGCGCCGACCACGGTTGGCTCGACAGCCGCCACACTTTCAGTTTCGCCGACTACTACGATCCGGCGCACATGGGCTTTCGCGCGTTGCGCGTCATCAACCAGGACAAGGTCGCGCCGGGCGGCGGATTCCCGACGCACCCGCACCGCGACATGGAGATCTTCTCCTACGTCCTCGAGGGCGCGCTCGAGCACAAGGACAGCATGGGGAACGGCCGCGTGCTGAAGCCGGGCGAGATCCAACTCATGAGCGCGGGGCGCGGCGTCGCGCACAGCGAGTTCAATCCGAGCCGCAGCGAAGGTCTGCACTTCCTGCAGATCTGGATCCAGCCCAACGCGCGCGCGCTCGTTCCGAGCTACACCGAGTGGAAGCCGACCGACGAGGCCGCGAAAAACGCGAAGGATGAAGCCAAGGCGCTGGTGATCTCCGCCGACGGCCGCGAGGGCAGTGCGAAGATCCACCAGGACGTTTCCGTGTACCGCGTGCGCCTCGCAGCGGGCGAGAGCCTCGCTCACGAGCTCGCCCCCGGCCGCGGCGCGTGGCTGCAACTCATCCGCGGCGCCGCGAAACTCAACGACACCGCCCTCGTCGCCGGCGACGGCGCCAGCACCGACGACGCGGGCCGTTTGACCCTGGTCGCGAGCGAACCGGTCGAAGCGCTGCTGTTCGATCTCGCTTGAGGCGCGCCGGCGGCGGCTACTCGATGCGTGTGATCACGCGCGCGCTGCCGCCGTCTTCGGGATCGGAGTCCTGATCGAAGAGCTGGTAGCCGAGCCCGGCGGAGACAAAGGCGAGGCCGCCGGAGGTGAAGCTCGATTCGGATTTCAACTGGGACCAGGCGCCCGTCGCGTTGTTGAAGCGGCCCAGCACGCCGTTGGCGCCGGCGACGTAGACGTACACGCCGCCCGACGTGTCGAGCGTGACTTCGACGTCCGAGAGTTCCGGCTCCGAATAGGGGCTCGCGGGCATCGCGTCGAACGCGAGGGTGGAGCTGTTCCAGCGGTACAGACCCCCTTGCGCGGTGACTCCGAAGGTCGCGCCACCGCGCGAGTGCAGGTCCACGAGCGGTTTGGGAAGCGCCGGCAGCACCTGATTCCAGGTCGCACCGCTCGGTCCGCCCGCATCCGTGGTGCGGAACACGACCGGAGCGTCTGCGTTGTAGTCGTAGCCGCTGACCCAGCCCTCGTCGACGCTCGCAAAACTCAACGCGACCCAGTCCGTGACATTGCCAACCTGGGGCGTGCAGCCGCCGGGCGTCGAAGGCGAACACGGGCCGTTGAGCGTCCACGTGACCCCGCCGTCGTAGCTGCGCAGCACGGTGTTGTCATAGCCCGCGCACCAGAAGCTCGGCGCGCCTCCTTGGAGATCGCCGGCGTACGCGGCCGTGAGCAGATCCACCGGCACGACGCTGACCGGAACGACCGCCGTGGACTCGCTCCACCCGCAGGTCGACGAGTTCGGCGCCTCGCCGCCGCTCGACGTGTGCAGGATCGTCCAGGACGGCACGCCGCCGGGGCTCCACGGCCTGCCCACGGCGACCCCGCGGTCGTTGCTCAGCAGGTCGTCGCCGTCGTCGCGCATCGCGATGGCGAGCAGATGTTGGTTTTTTCGTTCGCCCACGTTCTCCGCGCGCTGGGTCGAGAAGGTCGCACCGCGATCCATCGAAACGCAGATGCGGCTGGTTTGCCCGCAGGTCCAGACCACTTCGCCGCCCGAGTCGCCGCCGGTCGCCACGACCTCGATCGCCTGGCTGCGCCACGCGCCCTCGGTGCCGAGGTTCGCCCAGCTTGCGCCGCCGTCGGCGCTCGCGCGAACCTGGCCCGGCGCGCCGGTGAGGATCGAGAGCTGGCCGTCCGGGCTGTTGTGAACGCCCCACAAGGGCTGCGACGTGAAGTCGCAGCGGTTCGTCACATCGATCCATTTGCGCGTGCCGTTCACCAGCGGATCGCGGCGCAGGATCTGGCCGCCATAGCCCACCGACAGCGCGCTGCTATCGGCGAAGGTGGTCACGCCGTACTGCGAGAGGGCTTTCCCGCGGCCCTCCGTCAGAGCCGCCGGAAAGCTCTCGCACTGCGCCGTCTGCGGCGGGCAAACCGCGTTGAGCGGTCCGCACGACAGCACCGGCAAGCCGCGGCACTGGTGGTGCTCTTCCTCCCAGGTCGCTCCGCCGTCGAAGGTCGTCATCAGGTAGCCGACCTCGCTTTCCACGCCGCCGACCGCGAAGCCGGTCATCGAGTTGGGCACGAAGGCGACCTTCCAGAAGCGCAGTTCTTCCGGCGCGTCCACCGTGGTCCCGCTGGGGTTGCGGAAGATCAGAGTGGACTGATGCCAGTCTTGTCCGTTGGTCGTGTAGTAGATGCCGCCCTGCACGTGCGGGTACGGCACCGGCTGGTCCGAATCTATCGTGGTCAGCAGATCGCCGACGGCGGCGCCCGCCGACATGTCGGTCGTGAAAGCGATGCCGGTGAGTTCGCCGATCGGCAGAGTGTGCGGCGCCCCGGGTGGCGTCACGAAGTTGCAGGCGAACAAGTCGACGATGAGGCCGACGCCGTTCGGGGTCCAGGCGAGCAATCCGTTCTCGCCCACAACCCATGCCTCCAGAGGAGCGGTCGTGCTCTGGAACACGTGCCAGAAGTCCTGGGCGGTCGTGAAGCCGCTGGGCAGGTTGACGGTCGCACTTTTCCACGCGCCTCCGCCGTTCGCGCCTCCGCTTACGGAATCCGTCGCCCAGAGCCAGGTCGCGTCGTCGCCCACGGCCATTCCGGCCATTCCGTCGTCCGCCACGCTGATGGCGCGCAAGATCAAGTTCCGCGGCGCGAACGGGCTCGCCCAGGACCACGGCGTGGACGGCTGCGGCGCCGACGCGGCGGTGAAGCGCGCGAAGCGAATCCGTGCGCCGTCCTCCACGGTCCATGCCGCGTACTCGCCTGGGTTCTGCGGGTCCTGCCAAACCCACGGCCAAGTGACGATTCCACCCTCGAGGTAGGTCGCCTTGCCGGGCAGGACCTGCGCCGCCGCTACCGCGCACGCGCATGTCGCGCCGAGGGCCATCCACACGCTTCGGGCGAGCATGCACGTGCGGCGACTTGCGGCGAGACCCGACCTCACGACACTCGTATTCACGTGACGCATCTCAACTTCTCCACGGTTTCGGGGTGACGTTCCGAGCACGACGACATCGCGCGCGCTTGCGCACACGAAGCTGCCCATCTCGGCAGCAGATACTGCGGGTCGCGAAAAGCGCGGAGAAATCGGCGCGCCAGTCCCCACCGTTCCAGAAGCGGGCCGCGCATGTCTCGTCAGGCTGCGCAGGGATGAAAATTGCCGTAGAGCCCCGCTGGTCCGGGGCTGCTAAGCTCGTCGCGCCATGGCCGAAGCGAAGACGCACTACATGAATGGGTTGAAGCTCTTCGGACAGCAGAAGTTCGAGGAGTCGATCGCGGAGTACCGCCTGGCCTTGGAGCAGAAGCCCGACTGGGACGAGGTCCTCCACGCCCTGGCGACGGCGCAGTCCAAGCAGGGCAAGCAGGACGAAGCGATCGCCACGTTGCAGCGCGTCATCGAGCTCACCCCGAACGACCCGTTCGTGTTCACCAGCCTGTCGATCTTCTTGCAGCGCGCCGGAAAGATTCCGGAGGCCGAAGCCGCGGCCGCGAAGGCTCGCATGCTGGCCTGGAAGGAAGAGCTGAAGAAGAATCCGAACGCTCCGCCGCCGCAGTCGCCGGGGCAGATGAACGTCGTGCAGTAGCGCGACGAGCT
>CALFYL010000398.1 GCA_937952135.1 uncultured Planctomycetia bacterium | reverse complement strand
TCGCCGAATACGGTGGCGTAGTCACGCGGCTCGTAGGTGGGTCGGCCGATCGCCGTGCAAACTTCGGATTGAACCCAGCGGCGCTCCAACCAAGGCGGCCCGCCACGTCGGGCGTACCAGCGAGCGCTGCCATGCGGGTAGAGGCTCGGCGTCGGTGCGAGCCCGGCGAGCACGGAGTTGCCGTCGATGTAGCGGACGAGCTGGCGCCGATACTCCAGCGACTCGACTGCTCGCGAACGAAAGCGCCCGCGAAACAACGACCCGTCGCGCCGTCGACCGCGGTTGAACCAACGAACGTAGTCGTTGACGGCCTCGCCGATCGCGCGCGAGAGGAGGCCCTCCGGACTGCGCACGAGCAGGTGGAAGTGCGTGGTGAGCAGGCAGAACGCGTGCACTTCGATCCGACCCGCGCGAACCGCGTACGCGAGCCGCGAGAGGAAGTAGCGCACATCGCGTACGCCCTCGAAAACGGTGCGCCGCGCGATGCCGCGGTTCATCACGTGATGCCAAGTTCCGGGTTGATCCAGGCGCGGCAAGCGAGCCATCGAACGTCCTCGCGCAACGGACGTTCGAGCGAGCGCGCGGTTGCGCTGAAAGCGGAAAATCTCGGGCGGCGTGACAGACGAGTTGGCGGCGAGGAGTTGGGGGAGGAGCCTGGCTCTGTACCTCAGGTAGCGTGACGACGAGCGCCCACGCCGCAGCCGTGGCGAGTCCCAGCGCGCTCACGAAGAGCGGCGGAAGAACAGCGTTGTGCCGAGTTGGCTCCAGCTGAACGGGAGCCTGGGGAAAAGGAGCTCTGGACGTTGGCCGAGGAACCAGCCGACGCGGCGAGCGAAGAGTGAGAGGCGCACTTGCAGGGTGTGGAAGGCCCAGACCGAATACTCAGCGCGATAGAGGTAGCCGCCGAGGACCTTGCAGGCACGTTGCGCGTTGGGGTCGTGCTCGGAGCGCACGCTGTCGGCGGTCGCTTCGAGCTCGCGGCGCAGTTCGGGACGAAACTCGACGGACTCGAGTCGGCGCGACGCGTCTTGGCGGTTCTCGGTCAGCGTCATGCGCGCGAGACACACTTCCTCGGCGCCTTCGACGAGTTCCGGCATCGGAAGGAACGGGTGAGGGGCGGATGGCCGCATGCAACGCCACTGCGTGTAGAGCACTTGACTGTGTTCGAGACGGCCCGGGCCGCTGCAGGACGAGCACGTTCGCCGCACTTGGCGACTGCGTTGGGCTTGTCGCGTGCGACTCTGCGATTGGCCGTTGACGTACTCCGTGTACTACTCGGTCTCCATCACCGTGCCCGATCCGCCGTACGGACCGCAGGTGCGCACGGCGTTCCAGTCCGCGCTGCGGATAGGAACTCCAAGCGGATGACTTTGGCCGGAGGCGGTCGGCTTCGACCGCCATGCGGAAGCCGGCGCAAGCACGCCGTGGTAGGTGAGCTGATGGGTCCGCCTGCGTTCAGAGGCGCCGACGTCAGGGCGAGGCAGAGGCTGAGGATCATGTCCGCGCTCGAACTCAGGTTCGTCGTCGAGCTCACGCGGCGAACTCGCGAGCATCGCCCACGGCTTCGCGCAGTCGGCGCTTCCGACCTGCCTTTCGAGGCGACTTCGACAGCTTCAGTCCGGCTCGTTGTCGGCCGCCAGCCGAGGCGGACTCCGCCGGGAGCGCAGCCAGCGGCGCCGCGGACCGGTGATTCGGCGAACGGCGCCAGCGGCCTGGAGGCTCGACGGTGCAGCGTGACGAAGTGTGACGCTGGCCTGCGCGACGCTAGTTCTCAGAGAGCCGCCGTCCGCGCGAAGCAACCCGTCGGTCGAACGCACCCCGGCTCTGGCGGTGGACAGTCTCGGCGACCGCTTGCTCGCCCTACCTTTTCAGTTCTCTCGATCATGCGCTCATACCTCACACTGCGACCCCCGACATCCCGACGCTGCTGGGCGAAGTGGCGTGGCAGTCTGATTTCCGCGGCGGCTCTGGCGTGCCTCACGAGCGCTCCTGTTCTCGCGCAACGCGGCGTAGCTGGCTGGGGCCGCAACGTCTTCAACAGCGATTGGAACCGCGGTCCGTTCACGGCGCTCTCCTCCAACGCCGATCAGACGTTCGCGCGCCGGCCGAACGGCGAGTGGGTCGCATGGGGAGCGAACGACCACAACCGCTGCAAGCTGCCCACGCTTCCGGCTGGCGTCACTTTCGTGCAGATCGCCTCCGGAAACAGCCATTGCATCGGACTGCGGAGCGATGGCGTCGTTCAGGGTTGGGGATTGCAGAACCACCTGATGGTGTACGACTTCCCAACGCTGCCGAGCGGAGTGACGTGGGTTCAGTTCGGCGTCGGCGCGAACCACTCGATCGGCCTCGCCAGCGACGGGTCGGCGCTCTGCCGCGGATCCGGTCTCCTCGGTCAGCTTCAGACGCCGCCGCTCCCAGCGGGCATGACGTACGTGCAGGTCGGCGCCGGCGAGGGTTTCAGCGGTGCGCGGCGGAGCGACGGAGCGATCCTCGCTTGGGGTCGCAACGACTTGGGCCAGTGCAACGTCCCTCCTCCGCCGGCCGGAACGAGCTACGTCGACATGGACATCGGCCCATTCCACTCGCTCGCGCTGCGCAGCGACGGAGTGGTCGTCGCGTGGGGCGCCAACAACGCGGGACAGTGCAATGCGCCGAACCTGCCCGCCGGGCAAACGTTCGTGTCGTTGTCGGCCGGTGGCGCCCACTCCGCAGGACTCACGAACACGGGGCAGATCGTCGCGTGGGGCCTCAACAACCGTGGGCAATGCGACACGCTGGCGCTTCCGGCCGGCTTGAGCTACGTCGTCGTCGAGGCCGGCTGGCGGCATACGACGGCGCTGCGCAGCGACGGCTCGCTCGCCTGTTGGGGAGATGACGACCGCTCGCAATGCAACATCGCCGACCTCGGCCTGGGGCGCGAATACGTCGACGTCGACGCGTGCCAGTGGCACCAACTCGCACTGACTTCCGACGGCGAGATCGTCGGCTGGGGAGGACTGACGGACTGGGGGCACCTCGACGCGCCGCCGCTGCCGGCGAACGTGCGATACGTCGCGCTCTCGACCGGTCATGAACACAGCCTGGCTCTGCGGAGCGATGGCGCGGTGGAAGCGTTCGGCAGGAACTACGATGGGCAGTGCGACGTTCCTGCACTCCCCGCAGGCGTCACGTACGTCGCGGTCGCCGCCGGCGGGGCCCATTCGCTCGCGCTGCGAAGCGACGGCGTGGTGACGAGCTTCGGGAACAACTGGTACGGTCAGTGCGACGTACCCGCACTTCCGGCCGGGATGAGCTACGTCCAGATCTCCGCCGGTTATCTGAGCAGTGCGCTGCGGCGCAGCGACGGCGCGGTCTTCGCGTTCGGCTCCTACGACGTCGCTCCACTGAGTCTTCCGCCGCCTCCCAGCGGGGTGACGTACACCCAAGTCGATCCTGGGTACCACTTCTCGCTGATGCTGCGGAGCGATGGACAGATCAGCAGCTCGGGCGCAACCGTGAACTTGCCTGCGCCGCCGCCGGGCCGCCGCTACACGGACGTTTCCGCTGGCGATCACAGCGGCGCCGCGCTGCTCGACGACGGAACTCCCGTTGTCATCAACTCCGCGAGCTACGGCTATCCCCACCCGATCCTCGAACATCAGAAGCGCTTCACTTCGATCGACGCCGGCGCAGATCAGTACGTCGGCGTGTTCGACGAGCGCTGCAGCGCCGCGACGGCGTACTGCACCGCAGGCACGACGAGCAACGGCTGCGTCGCGAGCATCTCCGCAAGCGGAGCGGCGAGCGCGTCAGCGACCTCGGGCTTCGACGTCTCGGTCGCCTTCGTCGAGGGCGCGCGCAGCGGCTTGATCTTCTTTGGCGTCAACGGACGCGCGAGCTTCAACTGGGGCTCCGGCTCGAGCTTCCTGTGCGTGAAGTCGCCGACAGAGCGCACGCCGTTGCAGAACTCGGGCGGGACGCCGACGCAGTGCGACGGTCGACTCACGCTCGACTGGATCGCCTACATCGCGAGCCACCCCGGCGCGCTCGGAACGCCGTACACCGGCGGCGAACAAGTGCATATCCAGGGCTGGTTCCGCGACCCGGCCAGCCCGAAGGGTTCGCACCTCTCCAACGCGTTGGAGTTCGTGGTCTGTCCTTGAGGACGATCGACGGCTTCAAGTCGGCGCCGCAACGGCGCTGAAGCGGCCCGTCAGCTCAGTTGGTGGCCGCGGCATCGAATGGAAGAGCGCGCTGCCGGTCACGGACCACCACGCGAAGGGCCAAGAGCGCAAGCGCGACGAGTAGGCCGTCGCGTTGTCAGCGTGGCGCCTTGCGGGCTGCGCCGAGCCGCGCGCGGAGCTCCGCCGCCTCGGCCGGGTCCGAACTCGCGGCGGCGGCGCGCTGCATCGCCTCCAGCAAGTGCGGCGCTCGCGGCTCGTCGCGCAGTATGCGCTCGTATTGCTCGAAGGCTTCCTTCGCGCGGCTTTTCGCGAGCAACAGGCCTGCGAGGTGGAAGCGCGCGCCCGCATGACCGGCGTCGATCGCGAGCGCCTGCGAGTACTCCGCGATCGCCTCGCCCGCGCGGCCGAGTTCGCGCAGCGCGTTGCCGAGATGGAATTGCGCGGCGGGTAGGTTTGGCGCCAGTGCGACGACGCGCCGATGGCGTCCGGCGGCTTCGGCGAAGCGTCCGAGCTCGTGCAGCGCCGATCCCGCGTTCGCCAATGCTTCCACGTAGTCCGGTCGAACTTTCAACGCTTGCTCGAGGTGCGGCAGCGTCTCCTCGAAGCGTCCCAGCGCAAGCAGCGCCTAGTCGAGATTGGCGTGCGCCGAAGCCAGCGTCGGATCGAACGCGCGCGCCGCTTCGAACTCGTCGACAAGGTACAGAGCCAGGCTCCCCCGCCAACTCTTCGCGGCCACAACGCGCCGTCGCCA
>CALFYL010000397.1 GCA_937952135.1 uncultured Planctomycetia bacterium | reverse complement strand
CCGGCACGCGCCACAGCTCGCGCGCGATGCGCTCGAGGTTGCGCGAGATCACGACGACCTCGACGCGCCCGCCGAGGGCCGCGCGGCGCAGCCAGATGCGGCGTTTCTTGAATCCGTGCGCTTCGTCGGGCAGGAAACCGTCCTCGTGGTGCACGACGCTCAATCCGAGCGAGCGCGACGCAAAGACGCTGTCGAGCGCGCCGAAGTTGTACGTGAGCACGAGGTCGGGCTTCTCCCGCGCGAGCAAGCTGCGCATGCGGCGCGTCGTCGCGACCGAGCCCGCCTTGGGCGGCGCGTCGAGGTAGCGCACGTCCAGCGTCGCGTCGACCAGCGCGCGCGCGTCGAGCCGGCCGTCCATGGCGAGGATCGAGTGACGGAAGCGCGGGCCGAAGGCCGTGAGCAGCTTGGCGACGCGAACCTGCGGGCCCGCCGGAACGAAGGTGGAGAAGACGTGGAGGAAGTGCGGCGCGGACACGGCGCTAACCGACGTTCGGAGTCGTGTCGTCGACCGTCATCGAGCGCAGGGCGAGCTCGACGAAGCGCTCGCGCTCTTCGACCGGCGTCCAGCCCAGGACCTTGCGCGCGAGCTCGCAGGAGAACGGCACGGCGAGCGCGCGGCTCTTCAAGTCGCGGTAGCTCGGGTACGCCGCGTCCTTGCGGCCGCCGGCCTTCTTGACCAGCCACTTGCCGACCTCCATGGCCTGGCTGAGCGCGAGCGAGCGCGGGTGGAAGTGCAGCGCGCGCCCGGTGGCCTGGCGCAGCGCTTCGACCGCCTGCTGCGCGCTGAGGCCCGGATTCGCGCACAAATTCAGCGCTTTCCCGTGCAGTTCGTCGGTCGGGTGCAGCGCGGCGCGCACGAGCGCTTCCGCGACGTCGTCGACCCACACCAGCGGCAGCGGCGTGTCGCCGAGACCCCATCCGACGCAGTGGTTGTCGCGCGCCCACAGTCCGAGCCCCGAGTGCTGCAGCGCGGTGCCGCGGCCGAGCACGACGCCCGGGCGCAGGATCACGAGTCCAAGCCCCTTCGCGCGGTGCAACTCGACGAGCGCCTTCTCCGTCGCGATCTTGCCGCGCGCGTAGAGCGAGCGTCCGTCCGGCTCGGGATCGGTGTCGAGCGAGTCGTCGACCGTGCTCTGGCCGCTGTCGGCGCCGAGGTACAGCGCGGCGATCGTCGAGGCGAACACGAAGCGCCGCACACCGCGTTCGAGCGCGAGCTCGGCCACCTTGCGTGTGCCGTCCACCATTGCGCGCTGCACGGCGTCCCACGTCGGCCCGTTGCCGGTCGCGAGTTGCAGCACGCACGCCGCGCCGGTCAGCGCTTCGCGGAGCGAGTTCGAGTCCTCGAGGCTGCCTCGCACGAGGCGGGCTTGACCGCGCTGCGCGGCCTCGACGAGGAACGGGGGCAAGGCGTGGACGCGCCGCACCACCGCGGTGAACGGCACGCCGCGCTCGACGAGCTTGTGCAGCACGCGCTTGCCGATGAACCCCGTTCCGCCGAGCACGACGACCCCGCCTGGACGCGCCGCGCCCGCGGGCGGAACCTCGACCGGCGGCGTCGCGCGCTCCGCGATCCAGCTCGTCGCGGCTTCGCACCACGCGAGCACCTGCTCGCCCTTCGAGCCGTCGGCGGGCAGCGTCGTTCCCGCTCGAAACGCCGCGTGGAACGCGCGGATCGAGCCGCGCATGCCGGCGAAGAAGGCGTCCTCGCGCGCTCCGATTCCGAGCGTGAGCTTCAGGTAGTCGGCGAGCACTTTGCGCGCCGAGCGCCGCAGCTCGCCGCCGCGCCGCCAGCCGGCGAGGAAGCTGTTCCAGAAGTCGAGGTAGACGGTCTTGGTCTCGCCCGCGAGGTGGTTGTGGAACAGATCGGCTTCGAGCGAGCCGTCGGCGCCGAAGACCTCGAGCGTGCTGCGCGTGAACGAGGCGCCGAAGTGCAGGAACAACTCGACCGAGCCGAGCTCTCCGCGGCCGGCGACGACCCAGCGCTCGTGGAACATCTGGCCGGGCTGCAACTCGCGCGAGCCGAGCATGGTGGTGTGCAGCACGCGCACGCCGCCCACGAGCTCGACGAGCTGCGCGAAGGGGTGCGGGCACTGCTCGAACACGATGTTGCGCGGCTCGCGGAACATCCAGTGCGAGAAGTCGCCGGCGTCGAGCTGGCGCAGCGGGACCGACAGGCACACGCGCACGTGTTCGAGGCGTCCGATCTCGCCGGAGCGCAAGCGTTCGAGCAAGCGCTGGAAAGCGGGATGGAAGACCGCGTTGTGGTTGACCCCCAGCACGACTCCGCGCGCCGCCGCGAGATCGGTCAAGGCCTTCGCGTCCGCCGTCGAAAGGGCGAGCGGCTTCTCGACGAAGACGCCGATGCCGAGCTCCAGCAGCTCGCGCGTCACCGCCACGTGCAGGTTCGGCGGCACGAGCACGTGCGCGACGTCGATGGCCAGCGGCGCGAGCTCGGCGATCGACCCGACGGCGTTCGCGACCCGGTGGCGGCGCGCGGAGCTCTGCGCCTTCACGAGGTCCGCGTCGCACACGGCGACGAGCTCGACGCCCTCGGTCGCGCGCAGGATCTCGAGGTGGAAGTCGGCGATGAAGCCGGCGCCCACGACGGCGACGCGGGTTTTCGAAGTGGGAGCGGGTCGGCGCACGTGGTTTCGGCTGCGGGGAGGCGAGGAACGGGCGCGGCATGGTAGGGGCCGGGGCGCCGCGAGGGAACGCGGGCTTATCGGCCTCGGCGCGTCGATCGATGCATGTCCAGCGCGGCTTCGCGACTTCGCGTCGGCCGCGCGGATCTTTCGGGCGCTCGCTTCAGTCGCCGGGGTGAGCTTTCCGAAACAGGCTCCATCTCCTCCTTCTGGGGCCTGTCGCTTCACCTCACCGTGGGCGGCAGGCCCCTCTTCGTACTCGGCGCAAAGTCAGGCGCGAGGGGCCATGCGCGCGCAGCGCGTCACCAGCTCTCCAGGGCCTTCGCGACTTCCGGCCCCGGGGCGGAGAGCTCGAACAACTGTTCGCCCGCCAGGTCGAGGACTTCGATGCGCTGCGGCGTCGCCACGGCCACCGAGCGGGTGGAGAGCGACGACTCCGTTCGGCGCTCGAGCACCCACTCGATCTCGAACTCGCCGACGCCCGGCGCGTAGAGCACGAGCTCGCCCGACGCATCGAACGCACCGTCCTGGAAGTGGCCGAGAAGCGAGTCTTTCATGCCCTCGCGCCGCAGAGTCGCCTTGAGATGGCGCGGGCGTTTGGGCAACTCGAAGTCGCGCGGAAGCCGCAGCCGCACCTTCGGGCCACGTTCGAGCTGAATCTTCACATCGCCGTCGGCCGCGGGAATCGACACGACCTTGTAGCCCGCAGCGGCGATCACCAGATCGGCGCCGCGTCCGGCGACGCACAACGCGACCGTGCGGTCGTGGAACATCAAGCTGACCGGCGCGTCGGGCTTGTCGAGCGGCGTTGCGAACACCTGGCCCGTGACGCGCTCGTGCGGCAGCGGCGGAACCATTTCGATGCGAATCGCGGTCAAGAGTCCGCGCAAGTCGATCGAGGCGAGCCGCGCGTCGTCGCACGCGCCCCCGGCCGGGACGTGGAGGCCTCCGATCTCCGCCAGAACCTCCTGCGTGTTCGCGGTCTGCACGCGCAAGCGGTAGCGGCCGGGATCGAGCTGCAGCGCTTCGAAGCGGCCGTCGTCCGAAAGGCTGGCTTGTTTGTCGCGGTTCTCGGAATCCGGCTCGTTGTCCTCGCGGTCGACGCTGATGTAGAGGCTGCTCGTCGGAACGCCCGGGTCGAGCAGAAGCCCGCCCTCGATGCGCCCGCCTTCGAGCAGCGTGAGCCGCACGTCGCGCGCGCCGACCGCGCATTCGATCTCCGCTGAGCGCGCTGTTTTCGTCGCCGCGCTCAACGTGAGGCGCGAACCTTGGATGTCGCCGCGCACCACGAACTCGCCTTTCGCGTCCGTTACCGCGTCGAGCTCGCCGGAGCCCGAACTCCAGGTCGGATCATCCGCTCGTTCCGCGCTCGCCGCGACCCGCACTTGCGCGATCGGCTTCCCGTCCGCGTCGACGACGCGGCCTGAAGCGAGTTCCGGCAAAGGCTCGAGCCGCAAATCGCCGAAGTCGTGCACTCCCGGTTCGAGCTCGCGCGACAAATCGAGACGCGCCCTCCGCACCGGACCGTCGCCCGTCATTTGGAACAGGAACGTGCGCTTCGTACCGCTGGTCCAGAACTCGGGCAGCGACACGAGCGCCACTCCTTCGCTGTCGGTCGAGACGCTGCCGTCGGACCTTGTCAGCGACCAGTTCGAGCTGCGCCTGAGGCTCCAGTCGATCGACTTGTTCGCGAGCGGGCCCGCCTCGTCGAACAGCCGCGCGCGCAGCACGGGCTCGAGCACGCCCGCGCGCACCTCGACCCGCACGACTTCGCCCGCGGCACGCGGCCCGTCGAATTTCTTCTCGATGGGCGTCGAGGCGCCTCGCGGAGTGACTCGAGCGACGAGCGACGCGCCCAAACGAACGTGCGGAAAGTGAGCGCGTCCGTTGGCGATCTCGGAGTGGGTCTCCTCGCGACTTGCCCAGAACGACACTCGCTGTTCGTCGCCTTGCGCAACGCTCAACGTTGCGTGACCGTTCGGCATCGGCGCGCCGTGCAAGTCGAACGCCGAGAGTTCGACTTCCCCGCTCGGACAGGCGTGGAGCTCCACGGTCTCGCGCGGCCACGCCTTGGGGTCGAGCGCGAACTCCGCGCGTTCGTCGAGCAAACCGACGATCGCCAGGGACCACGCCAGATCCCGGGCGTCGAACGCGACGTCCAGCCCAACGTGCTCGAAGCGCGTTCGGCCATCCGAGTCCGTCGTCCGCACGCGCGGATCCGTGATGTGGCCTTGGATCCGATTGCGCAAGGCGATCGAGAGCCCTGCGAGCGGTCGGCCGTCCGGACCGAGGGCGAGCACTTCGACGTGCGCGTCGGTCGCCAACTCCAGCGGCTTCACGCCTTCTTCGCCGGCGGCGAAGTAGGCGCGCCCGATGAGGCCCTCCGCGCGGCCGATCACGACGCAGGCTCTGCCGGGCGTGGTGTCGAGCCGCGCGCTTCCCTCGTCGTCGCTCTTCGTCGCTGCGGCGCCGGTGGAGAGCCAGCTCGCGAGCGTGTTTCCGCTCCAGGCCGGGTGTTGAAAGTGAAGCTGATCCACCGCGAGGACGTCGTACCGCACATCGACGCCGGCCAAGGGCTGTCGCGTGCTCGCGTCGAGCACCGTGACCGAGCGTTCGGCTCGCGCGGGCTTCGCGGCGCTGGCGGAAGTGCGAACTTCGCTCTCTCGACGTCCGGCGAGCGCGTCGGGTTGAACCTCGCCCGCGTCGGCGGGGTCCGCGAGCGCGTCCAGTTCGACCGCCGCTGCGCTCGCGGGCGCAGTCTCACGCTCCGCACCCGGGCGCGCGGCGTTCGCGGCGCCCGGATCGGAGTTCAGAAGCCAACGCGCTCCGACGAAGGGCAGCGCGGCGAGCCCCAGCAACGCAACCAGCGAGAGGACGCGTTTCATGCCTCAAGGCTAACGCGGCCGGCCGGTCGCGCCGCTACGCCCACTCCATGCGGCCGCTACTCGGCCGCGAGGAACGGATAGCGCCAGTCCTTCGGCGGAACGAAGGTCTCCTTGATCGTGCGCGGACTGACCCAGCGCAGCAGGTTCAAGATCGAGCCGGCCTTGTCGTTCGTGCCCGAGGCGCGCGAGCCGCCGAAGGGCTGCTGGCCGACCACCGCGCCGGTGGGCTTGTCGTTGATGTAGAAGTTGCCGGCCGCGAAGCGCAGCGCGTCGACGGCCTGGCGCACGGCGGCGCGGTCGTCGGCGAAGATCGCGCCCGTGAGCGCGTAGTCCGACGTCGTGTTGCACAGCGCCAGCGTCTCTGCGTACTTCGCGTCGTCGTAGACGTGGATCGTCAGCACGGGGCCGAACAGCTCGGTGCACATCGTGTCGTACTTCGGATCGAGGGCTTCGATCACCGTGGGCTCGATGAACCAACCCACGCTCGCGTCGCAGCGCCCGCCGAAGGCGATGCGCGCCGCCTTGGAGTTCTTCGCCGCCTCGATCGCGGCCGAGAGCTTGTCGTAGGAGCGCTTGTCGATCACGGCGCCGACGAAGTTCCGGAAATCCGCGATGTCGCCCATCTTCAGTTGCTCGAGCATCGCGCCGAGGCGTTCCTTGACCGCGGGCCAGCGGCTGGCGGGAACGTAGGCGCGGCTCGCGGCCGAGCACTTCTGGCCCTGGTATTCGAACGCGCCGCGCACGAGCGCCGTGGCGACGGCGTCGGGATCCGCGGAGGCGTGTACGAACACGAAGTCCTTGCCGCCGGTCTCGCCGACGAGGCGCGGATACTGGCCGTACTTCGCGATGTTCTTGCCGACCGTCGACCAGATGCCGTTGAAGACCCCGGTCGAGCCGGTGAAGTGCACGCCCGCGAGGCGCCGGTCGGCGATGCCGGCCTCGCCGACGACCGGACCCGAGCCCGGCACGAAGTTGATCACGCCCGGCGGCAAGCCCGCGGCCTCGTACAGCTTCATCAGCATGTAGTTGGAGTAGATCGACGTGCTCGCGGGCTTCCACACGACGGTGTTGCCGAGCATCGCCGGCGCGGAGGCGAGGTTCGCGGCGATGGACGTGAAGTTGAACGGCGAGATCGCGAACACGTAGCCGTCGAGCGGCCGGTGCTCGAGCCGGTTCCAGACGCCCGGCGACGACTGCGGTTGCTCGGAGTAGACGCGCTCCACGTAGTGCGCGTTGAAGCGCATGAAGTCGATCGTCTCGCAGGCCGAGTCGATCTCCGCCTGGTGCACGGTCTTCGACTGGCCGAGCATCGTCGAGGCGTTGATCGGATCGCGCCAGGGACCCGCGAGCAGCTCGCCGACGCGCAGGAAGATCGCGGCGCGCTCCTCCCAGGGCGTCGCCTCCCACATCGCCTTCGCCTTGCTCGCCGCATCGATCGCTTCCACGACGTGCTGCGTGCTCGCGCGGTGCACCTTCGCGAGGACGTGCCCGTGCCGGTGCGGCATCGTGATTGTCTCGACGTCGCCGGTGCGCACATCGCGGCCGCCGATCACGAGCGGGATTTCGATCGCGTTCGCCGCCTGGCTGGCGAGCACGGCCTTCAGGCTCGCGCGTTCGGGGCTGCCCGGAGCGTAGTTCTTGACCGGCTCGTTGATGGGGGTCGGGGTGCGGAAGGCGCCGTGGGTCATGGTCGGTGCTGCGTCGTGAGGTGGCGAAGTGCGCGTCCGAGACGGCCGCGAAGGCGCCGCTCGGGTCCAGATCGAACGGGCAGAGTAGCAGCCTGCCGAGCGCCTCCGAAGCGTTCCTCCCCAGGGGCCTCGGAGTGCAAAAGCGCGGTCGGGTCCTTCCCGCGGACGGCGCCCGCTTCGCATGATGTCCGCCCGCGTGCGTGACGCGCGCGCGCCACCCCCAAGCCAAGAGAGTCTCCATGCCCCCGTCCATCGCTCGCGCCGCTTCGTTGCGCCCGTTCCTCGTGGCCCTCGGCCTCGCCTTCTCGCTTTCGTCGTGCGTTTTTGCCGTGAACGCGCGGCCCAAGGACGAGGACGCCGCCGCGAAGAACGCGCCGGTCGCCGACGCGAGTGTCGCCGACGCATCCAGCAAGGCCGCCGCGAAGCCGGCAGCCTCCGAAGAGAAGGCCGCGCGAGCCAAGGCCCGCAAGGCCGAGAAGCGCGCGCACGAGCTCGAGATCGCGCGCATGGAGCTGGAGAGCGAGGAGCTCGACCAGCGCCACAGCGTCGCCGAAGCGCAGCGCAAGCTGGACGAGGCGCGCAAGTCGCTGAGCGAGGCTCAGATGGCCCTCGAGAACTTCATCGGGCGCGTGCAGCCGCGCGAGCTCGCCGAGGCGCAGCTCTCGCTCGACCGCGCGACCCAGCGCCGCGAAGAGGCCGCGCTCGAGTTGCGCGAGATGGAGGCGACCTACTCCAAGGACCAGTTCGCGAAGGACACGAAGGAACTCGTGCTCGCACGCCATCGCAAGCAACTCGAGTTCGCGACGCGCGACCTCGAGCTCGCGCAGCAGCGCGTGGAGGACCGCCGCAGCGTCGAGTTGCCGAAGACCCAGCGCGAGCACGAGAAGAAGCTGCGCGACGCCGAAGCGGCCGTGCGCGACGCGGAGGTGTCGATGCGGCGCGCCAACGCCAAGGCGGAGATCGCGCTCAAGCGCGGGCGCTTCAAGGTCAAGGAGCTCGAGCAGCCCGAGGACGACGACGAAGCCGGCAAGAAGGGCGGCGCGTGATGTCGCGCGGCGGATTCGCGGCCGTTTTGTTCGGGATGGGCGTCGCGCCGCTGCTGCTCGGGCAGGCGCCCGCGCCGGCGCCCGTGACCGCGCCCGCCCCAGTCCAGGAGCGCGAGATCCGCACCGCGGCGGACGTGCCCGAGACCATGAGCCCCGCTCAGGCGCGCGTTTCGATGGAGCGCTCGCTGCGCTTCCTCGTCGCGAGCCAGAACTCCGACGGCTCGTGGGCCGGCAGCGCGCCCGACAGCGTGATGGAGCTCGGCTTCAGCCCCGAGACCTACTACACGTGGCAGCTCGCGGCGATCGAGCTCGCGCTGATGGCGCTGATGCAATGCGAGGAGACGCCGGAGCGGCGCGCCTCGCTCGAGCGCGGCATGGAGTGGTTCTGCACGGCGCGTCTGCCGGCGCGCGGCAGCGACTGGGACGTCGACTACATGTGGCCTGCGCTGTACGGAGTGGTGTGCACGACGGTCGCGCTGAAGGATCCGCGCTTCGCCGGCGCCCAGTGGAAGAAGAAGATCGACGCGCGCGGGCGCGAGTTCATGGCCATGCTCGCGCGCAACCAGACGCACGACGGCGGCTGGGGCTACTACGACGATCCGCCGTTCACGCAGCGGCCGAAGTGGGCCACGAGCTTCGCCACGGCGACCGTGATCGTCGCGCTGCAGGACGCCGAGCGCCTCGGTTGGATCGAGGACCAAGGGCTCCGCACGCGCGCCGTGGAGTACGTGCGCGGCTGCGCGCTGCCGAACGGCGCCTACGAGTACGACCTGAACCCGATCCCGCGCATCACGGGCGGCGAGCACATCAACAACGTGAAGGGCTCGCTCGGACGCATCCAGATCTGCAACTGGTCGCTGCGTCGTTCGAACACGCCGTGGGTGACCGACGAGAAGCTGCGCGAAGGGCTCGCCGCCTTCTTCGAACACCACCGCTTCCTCGACGTCGCGCGCATGCGCCCGGTGCCCCACGAGGCGTACTACGCCAACGCGGGCTACTTCTATTTCTTCGGGCACTACTACGCCGCGCTCGCGATCAACGAGCTGCCCGCGGCGGAGCGCGAGGTGTGGCACGCGAAGCTCCGCCCGCACGTCGCGAAGTGCCAGTACGACGACGGCTCGACCGGGGATTTCCTGCACTCCCGCTACGATGTGCTCGCCTCGACGGCCTACGCCGCGATGGCGCTCGATCTCGGGCTGCCGCGCACGAAGCCCTGAGACTGCGAGCCCTGCGAGCACGAGCCCCGCGCCTTTCCTTCTCGACGCATGAGCACCCTGGACGTATCCCTCGCGCTCCTCGCGCGCCGCCTGAGCCCTTCGGAGCGCGCGTGGTTCGACGCCGCGCGCGCGGAGATCGGCGCCGGCTGCAGCGACGACCGCTTCTGTCAGTTGATCTCGCAGGCGAGCCGTTTCGCGCCGCGCAAGCCGCTCGCGCCCACGGCGGAGGAGTTGAAGGACGCGCAGCGCGCGCTCAGCGGCTGGAATCCCGAGCGCTGGAGCACGCTCGAGGCGCTGCGCGTCGCGCTCGTGCTTTCGCATCCGGGCGCATCCGGCGACGGGATCGTCCGCGCGCTGCGCGAGGCGTTCAAGTACGCCGACGTCGGCGAAGCGTGCGCTCTCTACAAGTCGCTCGCGCACCTGCCGGCGCCCGAGCGCTTCGTGTGGCAGGCCGGCGAAGGCGCGCGCTCGAGCATGCGCGTCGTGTTCGAGTCGGCGTGCTGCGACACGCCGTATCCGGTGAAGTGCTTCGACGACACGGCGTGGCGGCAAGCGGTGATCAAGTGCATGTTCATCGAGGCGCCGATGTGGCGCGTGTGGGGGCTCGACACGCGGCTGGACGCGGAGCTCGCACGCATGGCGCTCGACCTCGTCGAGGAACGCCGCAGCGCCGGACGCCCGATCAGCCCCGAGCTGTGGATGTGCCTCGGCCCGCACGCGGGACCGCGCGGTCTGGCGCAGATCGAGGTCGAGCTGCGCGAGGGCCCGGCTCGCGGCCGAGCGGGCGCGGGCCTGGCGCTTCTGCGCGCCGGGCATCGAGACCGCCTGCAGGCGCTGCTTCCGCTCGAGAACGATCCGCTCGTGCGTCAGGTGTTCGCGGATGCGCTCGCCGGTCAGGCGAGCAGCCGCGCGTGGGCGGCGCTCGATCCGACTTGTCTGCCCGTCTCAGGAGCCCGCTAGCGATGCGCTTCTTCGATCCGCACATCCACATGATCAGTCGGACCACCGACGACTACGAGGCCATGGCGCGCGCCGGGGTCCGGGCGGTCGTCGAGCCGGCCTTCTGGATCGGCCAGCCGCGCACGACCGTGGGTTCGTTCGTCGACTACTTCTCGCAGATCCTCGGCTGGGAGCGCTTCCGCGCGGCGCAGTTCGGCATCGCGCACTACTGCGCGATCGGGCTCAATTCGAAGGAGGCCAACAACGAGGCGCTCGCGAAGGAGGTGCTCGAGATCCTGCCGCGCTTTGCGTTCAAGGAAGGCGTCGTGGCGATCGGCGAGATCGGATACGACGAGATTTCTCCCGCGGAGGAGCGCGCCTACATCTGGCAGCTCGAGTTCGCGGTCAAGCACGACATGGTGGTGATGGTGCACTCGCCGCACCGCGACAAGAAGCGCGGCATCCAGCGCTCGCTCGCGGTGGCGAAGGAACTCGGCCTGCCGATGGGCAAGCTCGTCATCGACCACAACAACGAAGAGACCGTGCGCGACGTGCTCGACGCGGGCGCGTGGGCCGCCTTCACGATCTATCCGCACACGAAGATGGGCTCCGAACGCATGTGCGAGCTCGTCAAGCGGTACGGCCCCAAGCAGATCCTCGTCGACAGCTCCGCCGACTGGGGCGTGTCGGATCCGCTGAGCGTGCCGCGCACCGCCAAGCTCATGCTCGAGCGCGGAATCCCGCTCGAGCACGTCGAGCAGACCACCTGGGGCAACGCGCTGGCGGCCTACTCACAGTCGGGCCAGATCGACGTCGAAGCCCTTCTCGCGACGCCGGTCATCGACCAGCGCGCGCTCTTCAGCGACAACTCGGTGCTTCGCGGTCAGGCGCCGCGCGTGGACGAACCGGTCCCGAACTAGCGCCGACGAGCCTGTCCCGAACTAACGTCGACGAACCGGTCCCGAACTAGCGCCGACGAACCGGTCCCGAAGGGTCGCCGCTTCGCACGTCTCAGGTGCGCGGGGCGAGCAGGCGCTTCGCGTTGCCGCGGAAGATCGAGTCCTGGTGCGCAGCGCTCACGCCGAGTTCCTCGAGCGCCTTGCGTTGCTCCGCGAGCCGGTCCGCGCGCCAGCCCGCGGGGAAGACGTTCGAATCGGTCCCGAACAGCACGCGCTCGGGTCCGAACACACGCAGGGTCGCTTCGAACACGTCGCGAAGGCTGGGCATCGGCGTCTGCGTCGCCACCCACGAGTTCGACGACGACGTGTCGACGAAGATGTTCGGGCACTGCGCGCCCGCGAGCAGGGCCTCGCGGAAGAACCCGGCGCCGAAGTGGGGGATCACGAACTTCACGTTCGGGTGGGCGTTCGCCGCGGGCACGATCTCGAGCGGGTTGGCGTAGTGCAGGTCCGCGGTGCGCGGGAAGCCGAGCAGATTGCGCAGCTTCACGACGAGCAGGCCGCAGTGCACGTACGCGATGGCGCTCTGGCGCTCGAGGGCCGCGAGCAGCGGCGCGCAGACTTCGGCTGAGAGCGTGTAGTGGTGAAGGGCCGGGAACATCAAGACGCCGCCGAAGCCTTGGTCGCGCACGAGCATCTCGACGCGCTCCGCGACGCCTCCGACCTTTGGGTTGACGAGCGCGAACGGCGTGATGCGCCCCTTCGCGGCTTGCCGAGCCTGCGACAGCGACGGGATCTCCTCGGGGGCGCTCGCGAAGGCGCACAGGTGCTCGACGCCGTGGCGCTCCATCTGCTGGAGCCAGCGCGCCGTGTGCTCCGCCACGTCCGCGGGCGGCAGCTCGATGCCTGTCTTGGCCACAACCGCCGCGAGCTTGTCCTCGACCGTGCCCGCGAGCGGCGACTGCGAGGCGAGCGCCTCGAAGTAGGCCCGCGAGAACAAATGCATGTGGAAATCGATCACGCCCATCGCGACGAGGGTCCTCTCATTGTTCCTTCCAGCTGCGTACGAGTCCGTGCACGCGCGTCTTGATTCCGAGCACGTGGAACGGCGTTCCGCGCGCTCCGTACAGGTCGATTCCGCCCTTCACGGGGTCGCGTCCGGCGACCTGGCGGAGGATGCGCTCGGCGTCCATCGGGTACGGCGCGGCCGTGGCCTTGCCGAGCGTGAAGCCCAGTCCGATCAGGTGCTCGAGCAACTGCTTCGGCGTGGCCCCGCGCAACGCGTAGGGCCAGAATTCGAGGAGCAGCCCCATTCTCGGACTGGTCTCGAACAGCCGGCGCGCGCCTTGAAGCGCCAGCCATTCCGAGCCCTGCGTGTCGACCTTCAGCATGCGCACGGGCCCCTGAACGAAGTCGTCGACCGGCGCGACTTGGATCTCGACCTCCTGGCCCGCGCCCATGTCGCGCGGACGCTCGGCGCCCGCTTCGATCACGCGGTTGTCGCCGAAGTTCGACGCCGCGAGAGCGATCTTGGCGCGGCCGCGCTCGGCGCCCGCCGCCACGCGGTGCACGTGGGCCACTCCCGGCCGTCGCGCGAGCGCGCGTCGCACGTTGCGCTCGCACACGTCGGCGATCTCGGGCGCCGGCTCGAAGGCGTGCACCACGGCGCCGGCCAGCACCGCCTGCACCGCGAACCAGCCGACGTTCGCGCCGAGGTCGACCGCTGTCGCTCCGGGCTCGAGGTGCGCGCGGAACAGCGCGGTCTCGTGGTCGGCCCAGGCGCCGCGTTCGATGGCCGGTCCGATGATCGCGTCCTCGGCCAGCACCTCGAAGTCGATGTCGAGGGCGGCGATGCGGACCGTGCGCGTCGCGAGAGGCATCCGCGCGACTCTAGCAGATGAACTCGGCGCGGCCAGCGCGGCGGGGGCTCACTGGAACGAGGCGCCGCCGCCCGTCACGTACGCGAACTCGTCGTTCCAGTTGCGGCCGCTGCACTGGAAGTACCCCGTGTTCCGCGCCGCGACGGCGTCGGTCTCGAAGCGCTTGATGCCGAGCACGTAGAACGACGTCGGGCCCGCGCACGAGTACGAGCCGGCGGCGTAGACGTAATAGCGGTAGTGGTAGGTGTCGTCGTTGATCGGATCGGCGGGCAGGTCCTGCAAGTAGCCCGCGAGGCGCAGCACGTTCACGAAGTCGCCGTCGTGCGAAACGTCCCAGCCGCCGAAGGCCGGGTTCGAGTTCGCCGCCGGAAAGCTGCCCGTGTCCAGGCGGTACTGCTCGATCGCGTCGAGCAGCGTTTGCATGTCCTGCAGGCGCCGCACGTCGCGCGTGGCGGCGAGGCGCGTCGAGACGCGCGGGACCACGACGCCGGCGAGCAGGCCGAGGATCGCGACCACGATCGTGAGCTCGAGCAGCGTGAAGCCGCGGCGGTGGTGGGGATGGGACATGGGGCGACGATCCGGGCACGGGGGCGGACGGAGCGGCGCGAGGCGACTCCGGGCGAGCTGCGGCGAGCCGTGGAGGGCGGTTCGCGGACTCGCGACGTTCCTATCGGCGCCGGCGCGCGGGGCGGCTTGAGCCAACTCTCCCTTCGCACTTCGGCGCTCAAGCGCCGGTTGCGCAGGCGTCGATTCAGCCGGGGCCCCCAACCGTCCGAGCCGCCCCTCGCTCGTCGGCGCGCGGATCCACGTTTCCCCGGTTCATGCCCATGTTTCACCCCCGCGGGCGCCGTCCCCACGCGCGCTTCGCCATCCTGCATCTGACCCACGAGTGCGCCGAGTGGCTTGCCACCGACGCAAGCGGCGTCGTGCGCTACGCGAAAGCGCCGGTGCTCGGCCCCGCGGCCAGCGATCTCGCGGCGGCTGCCTCGGCGGCGTTCGAGCAAGCCGGCGGTGGAGCGCCGCGCAAGCGCGCGCGCTGCGTGCTCGCGCTCGGCGGAAAGTTGGTCGAGCAGCGCGTGCTCGCGCTGCCGGATCTCGCGCAGGTCGAACTGCGGCGCGTGCTGCCGCGCAAGGCCGCGGGGTTGCTCGGCGTCGAGCTTCAAGACGCCCTGTACGCCGCGCTCCCGCTCGCGAAGGAACAACTGAGCGCTTCCGAGGGCGCCGTCGAACAGAAGTGGTTCTTGCTCGCGATGCGCCGCACCCTGCTGGCGCCGCTCTCCGTCGCGCTGCAGCGCGCGAACTTCGATGTCGCGCACCTCACGTGCGCGTCGATGGCGCGACTGTGCGCGGCCCAGGAGCTGCGCGGCGATGTGAGCGAAGCGTGCATCGTGATCGATGTCGACCTCGACGCCGTGGTGGTCAGTCTGATCCACAACGACGAGCTGCGGATGCAGAACCGCATTCTCGGTTCCTTCGAAAGCACTCCGACGATGGCGCTGACGCTGATCCAGGAAGTCCGCACCATCGAGGCCTTCTGGCGCAAGCAGAGCCGCGGCGAGGGCGTGAGCCAGGTGGTCGTGCTCGGCGTCGACGCGGAGCGAGCCAAGCTCTTCTGCAACGCCGTGTCCTCCGCGCTCTCCGGCGCCCGCGTGACGGTGTGGCCGCAGGAGCTCGACACCTCGGTCGCCGAGCCGCCGTCGTTCGCGCACCGCATCGCGTCGCTTTCCGCCGCCAGGCCGGTCGGCCGTGCGGCGGGGGCCTTCGCCCTCCACGCGCCGCTTCCGACGCCGCCGCGCATGGCGCCGCTGATCGCCATCGCCGGCTGCGCGTTGTTCGCCGCCGCGAGCGCTGGCGCCGTGCTCCGCAGCCGCCTCACGAGGGAACTCGTCGAAGTCCGCGTGCAACGAATGGCGCACGAGAGCCGCAGCGCCGACCTCGAGAGCCTGCGCGATGGCAACCGCGCCGCCGAAGCTCGACTCGCCGAGGCCGTCGCCGAGACGGAGCGTTTCGCGGCGTCGAGCTCGGTCGGGGTGCCGCTCGCCGCGGTGCTCGAGACCTTCGTGACCGCGTCCACGCGGGACGCGAGCCTGCGCTCGCTGGCCGTCGAGCGCTTCGCCGGCGCCGGCGAAGTGCGCTTCACGGGGCTCGCGTCGGAGGCGCCGCTGTCCGCGGTGCGGGCGCTCAAGCGCGTCGAGAGCGATCTCGAGCAGAGTGCGTGGCTGCAGTCGGTGTGGATCGCCCCGCCGACGGTGCGCGGCCGCGACCATGGCGAAGGCGGCCTTCCGTTCGAGGGGCGCGCGGAGTGGGAGGCGCCGCGATGAGCCGGTCGGCGAAGCTCGGTCGGATGTCGAACGTGCCCCGCGGCCTGTGGCTCCGCGCCGCGGGAGTCGTGGCGCCCTCGCTCGTCGCGCTGCTCGGCCTCGCAGGGGTCACCGCGCCGCCGGCGCTCTCGATCCGCGACGCCCGCGAGTCGCTCGAATACGCGAGCTCTCGGTCCGAGGAGTACGAGCGCGAGCAGGCGGTCGCCCAACGCTACGCCGAGAACGCGCTCGAGCGACGCGCGCTCGAGGTGCTCGAGGCCCTGCGCTCGAAGACCCCCGCGCGCCTCGACATCGTCGTCGCGCAGGGCGCCGTGCAGCTCGCCTGCGAACGCGCGGGACTCGAGCTGAGCTCGCTCGCTGCCGGCGCGACGCGCGACCCGCTGCTCGCGTCCACCCGCGACCGAATCGTCGTGCAGACCTTCGAGCTCGTCGGACAGGGCCCGCTCGCGGCCTCCGTGCGGTTGCAGGAGGAGCTGCACGCCCTCGGCTACCCCAACTGCGTCCTGCAGGCGCAGTTGAGCTTCGAGCTCGAGTCGCGCCAGCGCGTCGACGTGCACTTGCGACTGGGGCTGTTCCACTTCGCGCCGCTTCCGCCGATCGACACCGCGAGTTCCACCGAATCCAGTCCGGATAGCCCGTGATCTCCACCCAAAAAAAACTGCTGTACGGCCTCGCGTTGCTCGTGTCGTCCTCGCTGTTCGCCCACGAGCTGGTCAAGGCCATGCGTTCCGAGGGCGCGCCGCCCAGCGCCGAACGCCCGGCCGAGATGGGCGGCGTGTGGACGCGCGTTCCCGATCAGAGCGCGCCGATCGCCGAGTTCGAAGGCGCCGAGGGATCGGAGGCCGATGTGAACTTCGGCGCGCCTTGGGCCGAGGCGAGCCCGGCGCCGGCGGAGAGCGCGACGAGGCCCACGGAGGACGTGCTCGCGTCGCTGGAGCGCGCGCTCCAAGTGCTCGAGAAAAACTCGGCGGTCGAGGGAAGCGGCCGTTTGGCGTCGCTCGAGAGCGCGACGGGTTCACACGGCGTGAATGAGGCGCCTTCGCCCGGCAACGCGCCCTCGACGAACGTCCGCGAGCCCGGCGAGCGCCGTGACGACGGCGCCGCTCGCGCGCGGCTCCAACGCTTTCTCGACGAGGCGCCGCTGATGGGCATGGTCTGCAGCGAGAGCGAGAGCGTCGCGTTGTTCGGCGGCCGCGCCGTGCGCGTGGGCGAGTTCCTGCTCGGCGCCGACGGCCGCGTCACCGCGTGCAACGCGCTCGGCGTGAACGTGTCGGTCGAGGGCTGCGACCTCTGGGTTGCGCTCCCGGCCGTGCGCACGCGCAACGCGCCGACGCCCCAAGCCTTCTCCGCCCCGAACAACCCGCCCGCGCCCGCGGCCGACTCCGGAGCGCCCGCCCAATGAAGTTCCAGGCTCGACGATCGCTGCTTTTCGCAGCGCTGCTCGCGGCAGGCTGTCAGGCGTTCGCGCCGACGATTTCCGAGCGTCAAGGCCGCCCGGGCCCTGCGCCGGAAGACGTCCACCTGTCGCTCGGCGATCAGTACCCCGTGGAATTGCCGGGCCCCGCGCCGGAGCGAGTGGTCGACGACGTCGCGCCGCCCGCGTACGTCCAGCCCAGAATCGGCGGCGACGAGCGTTTGCAGGTCGAGTTCCGCGATGCGCCGCTCGGACAGGTGCTGCACTTCCTCGCCGACCGCGCGGGGATCAACATCTACCTCGACGCGGAGGCGAGCGAACGCGTCGACGTGTCGTTCAAGAGCATCACGCTCGACGACGCCCTTCACTCGCTGCTCGCGCGCAACGGACGGCGCCTGGTCGAGTCGCCGCCGGGAGTGTTCTGGATCGAGCGCAACGACGGCTCGCAGGCCGCGGTCAAGAGCTTCACCGCGCACTCGATCGGCGCCGAGACGGTGCTGAACAACCTGCGCGCCCTCGTCGCGGCGTCGACGACGGTCATCGTCGAGCCGACGCAGAACCTGATCGTGGTGCGCGGCACGCAGTCCGACATCGACCTGGTGAGCGAGTACCTCGCGCGCGCGGACCGCACGCAGCGACAGGTGTTGATCGAGGTGCGCATTCTGGAGGTCGTGCTCGGCGACGACTTTCAGCTCGGTGTCACGCACGACATTGCCGGCACGGTCAACGGTCACTTGTTCGGCCTGATGCAGGAGCTCGGCAGCACCGACGAGAGCTTCCAGTTCCAGTTCGACTCCGAGGACGGCGACATCGACGCCACGATCACGGCGATTCGGCGCCTGACCGGCACGGACCTCGTGAGTTCGCCGCGCATCCTGGCGCTCACCGGCGCCGAAGCGACGATCGAGGTCATCCGCGAAGTGCCCTACATCAACGTCACGAACACGCAGACCGCGAGTGCAAACGGCCAGGGCGTGAACGTGATCGAGGAGGTGCAGTTCAAGGAGGCGGGCGTGAAGTTGAAGGTCACGCCGACGATCCAGGACGACGACGCGGTGCGCATCGCGATCGACCAGGAGCTGAGCGAGGTGGTCGACACGTTCAACCAGATCCCGGTGCTCGACAAGCGCTCCCTGCGGAGCAGCTTCATCGTGCAGGACCGCAGCACCGTGGTGCTCGGCGGGCTGATGCAGAACAAGCGCACGCAAGTGGACAAGGGCATTCCAGGTTTGATGGACATCCCTTGGGTCGGACGCCTGTTCCGCAGCGACGCCGACGTCGACCAGAAGCGCGAGCTGCTCGTCTTCTTGACGCCGCGCATCGTGCGGCCCGAGGAAGCGGCGACGCTGAACCGCGTCTTCAAACGCGAGTATTCCGAGCGCATCCGGCAGTCGGGCGTGTCCTCGCAGGTCGAGCGGCGGTCGAAATGAGCGCCACCAAGCAGCGGCTCGGCGACCGGCTGCTCGAGCGCGGTCTGATCAGCGAGAGCCAGATCGCGGTCGCCGTGTCGGAACAGCGCCGCGCGCACCGGCCGCTGGGCCAGATCCTGATCAGCCTCGGCTTCCTGCGGCCCGAGGTGGTCGCCGAGATGCTCGCCGAGGACCTCGGCCTGCCGTTCCTCAGGGCCGCGCAGATCGATCCCGATCCCCTGGTGCTCGCCTCCGCGGACCGCGCGTTCGTGCAGGCGACAGGCGCCTTTCCGATCCGCATCGAGGGCGAGCAACTGCTCGTCGCGATGGTCGATCCCGACGCGCCCGAGCGGCTCTCGGGCGTGCGCGCGCGCTTCCCGTACCCGCTCAAGCTCGCGGTCACCACCGAAGCCGATCTGAACGCGCTGGTGCGCAAGCACCTTCCCGAGCGCGAAGGCGAAGTCGCCAAGGTGTTCGACGCGTTGAAAGGCGCGAGCCTCGCATTCGGAGACGAGTTCCCCGTCGAACGCGTGACGCTCGCGCTGCTCACCGACGGCGTGCACCGCGGAGCCACGGACATCCACGTCGAGCCCGAGGAGAAGATCACGCGCGTTCGCTACCGGATCGACGGCCTGCTCCAGCAGGGCGAGAATCTGCCGCGCGATGCGACCGACGCGGTGATCTCGCGCCTCAAGATCCTCGCCAACCTCGACATCGCCGAGCGCCGCCGCCCGCAGGACGGGCGCATCCGCATCCAGGTGGAAGACCGCCAGGTCGACCTGCGCGTTTCGGTCATGCCCTCGATCGACGGCGAGAACGTCGTGCTGCGCGTGCTCGACCGCGGCGCGGTGGCGCTGCGCCTGTCCGACCTCGGCATCTCGCCGAGGGTGCTCACGCTGCTGCGGCGCGTGAAGGACCGGCCGCACGGCCTGTTCCTCGTGACGGGGCCGACCGGCTCGGGCAAGACGACGACGCTGTACTCGCTGCTCGCCGAGATGGACGCGATGCACGACAACATCGCGACGATCGAGGATCCGATCGAGTACCGGCTGCCGCTCGTGCGGCAGAGCCAGGTCGACCACGCGATCGGGTTCGGCTTCCAGGAGGGCTTGCGCGCGCTGCTGCGCCAGGACCCCGATGTGATCCTGGTCGGTGAGATCCGCGACAAGGAGACGGCCGAAATGGCGATCAAGGCCTCGATGACGGGCCACTTGGTCTTCTCGACGCTGCACACGAACACGGCCATCGGCGCCGTGCCGCGCCTGATCGACCTTGGGATCGACCCGTTTCTGGTGGAGGACTCGTTGATCGGTGTGCTCGCGCAGCGCCTGGTCCGCAACGTGTGCTCCTCGTGCGCGGAGGCTGTGACACCCACGGCGGATGAGTTGCTGTGGCTGGAGGGCTTGCCGGGCGCACCGCGACGCGGTCGCGGATGCTCGCGCTGCAACGCGTCCGGTTACTCCGGCCGATCGGCTCTGAGCGAGCTCTTCCTGCCGGACGACGGCATGGCGGACCTGCTGCGCGCCGGCACGAACTTGTCCGCGCTGCGAACGCATGCGGAGCAGCAGGGATTCGTGGGTCTGTTGAGCGACGGGCGGCAGAAGGTGCGAGACGGGGTGACGACGCTCGAAGAGGTCGAGCGCGTGCACAAGAGCCATCGCTTGAGCAGGGAAGAACGTGAACACGTTTGAGTACGTCGCCGTCGGGGCCGACGGCGCAGCGGTGCGCGGGCGGACGATGGCCCGCGACGAGCTCGACCTCGACCGCGAGCTCGAGGGGCGCGGGCTCGTGCTCTCGACGGCGCGCGTCGTGGTCTCCGAGCAGCGCTTGCAAGGGGCGCGAGTCCCGCACGACGACCTCATCGCGCTCACGACGCAGCTCGCGACCGTGACGAGCGCCGGCGTGCACATCGTCGAGGGCCTCGATGGCATCGGGAAACGCCTCTCGCGCCCCGGCAGCCGGCAAGTGGTCGAGGACCTCGTGCGGAGCCTGCGCTCGGGTTCGATGCTGTCGGAAGCTCTCGAGCGCCATCCGCGGTCGTTTCCCGATGTCTATCGCGCCTCGGTGCGCGCCGGTGAGGCGTCGGGCGCGCTCGAAGCGGTGCTGCTGAAGCTCGCCAAGCACCTCGAGTGGACACGCAGCATCCGCGCGACGGCGGTGCAGGCGTTGATCTATCCGGCGATCCTCATGGGCTCGTTGGTCGGACTGGTGGCCATCCTGCTGTACTTCGTTCTGCCGCGCTTGCTGACGCTCTTCCCCGGCGGCCGCGAAGAGTTGCCGAACGAGACGAAGTGGGTCGTCGCCGCATCGGACCTGCTCGTCGGGAACATCGGGTGGATCCTGGCGTTCGGTGCGGCGGCCGTAGCGAGTTTCGTCGTCGCGCGCCGGAATCCGCGCGGACGCACGGCGCTCGACGGCGCGATGCTGAAGCTCCCGATGTTCGGCCGCGTCGCGCAGCAGATCGCGGTGTCGCGCTTCGCGTCGACCGCGAGCGTGCTCCAGCAGGCGGGCTGCGACGTGTTCACGGTGCTCAACGTGGCGGGGGCGACCTGCGGAAACGCAGCGCTCGGCGCGGGATTCGGGCGCGTGAGCGAGCGCGTGCGGCGCGGGCAGACCATCACGCAAGGCCTGGAGCAGGAGCCCGAGCTCGACGGCATGTTGGTGCAGATGGTGGCCGTCGGCGAGAAGACGGGCGAGCTCGACCGTTGCCTCGAGCGCCTCTCCAGCTTCTATGACGAGCAGATCCCGCGCGAGGTGAAGCGCTTCCTCGCGGTCCTCGAGCCGAGCTTGTTGCTCCTCGCCGGCGTCGTGGTCGGCGCGATCCTGCTGTCGGTGCTGGCGCCGATCTTCAAGCTCTATGAGTCCATCGGATGAGCACCCCTCGATGAGAAACTTGGTCTCGACGGCCCGGACGGCGCGCTCGCGTCGCGGCTTCACCCTCATCGAGTTGATCGTGGCCGTGGCGATCCTCGCGCTCATGATCGGCGCCGCGGCGCCCGTCACTTCGAAAGTGCTCGCCTACAAGGCGCGCATGGCGACGCGCCAGGAGCTGCAACTGCACGCGGACGCGACCCTCGAGTTGTTCCGCGATACCAAGACGCTTGCGAGCGGCGTTGCGAGCCTGCTCGTCGCGAACGGCGTCTCCGGATGGACGGGTCCGTACCTTTCGGGAGTCGTGGCCGACCACGTCACCGGTTCGAGCGGCTACGAGGTCGACGCGTGGTCGCGCGCCTACCGCTTCACGATCGCCGGCGACGTCGTCACGATCGCGAGCCGCGGCGCGGACGCCCAGTTCGACACGGCGGACGACCTGGCGATCGCGGTGGACGTGACGCCGGTGCGCCGCGAGGAGACGCTGGCGGAGCTGCTCGTGCTCAACCAGTCGATCCGCCACTACAACAGCCTGAACCAGTTGAGCGCGCCGCTCTCGACGAATTGGCCCGCTGCCTTCAGCACGCTGGTCGCGACCGGCTTCCTTCCGAACCAGCCGGACTACCTCACGGATGGTTGGAACCAGACCTACGTCGCGAGCGGCGGCGCTCCGCTCGTCGAGCTGGTCTCGCCTTCGATGGGCGGGGCGAGCGGCGGCGGCAACAACTAGCCGCGGAGTGCAGGCCTCGTCTGCGCCTCTGCGAGCTCGACCGCGCGCTCGTTAGAGTGGCCCCATGGAACGTTGGTCGATCGAACTCGCCAAGGAGTACTTCAAGTTCTCCGCGGCGCACTTCCTCATCTTCCCGGACGGCACGTCCGAGCGTCTGCACGGCCACAACTACCGCGTGCGCGTCGAGATCGAGGCGCGCTTGACCGAGCACGGGCTGGTGCTCGACTTCAAGCAGGCCAAGCCCGTCGTGCGGGAACTCGTCGACGAACTCGACGAGCACTGGCTGATTCCCGGGGAGCACGCGGAGCTGCGCTACCGGCACCGCGAAGACGGTGTGACCGAAGTCGACTACCGCGGCCTGCGCTACAGCGCACCGCGCGGCGACGTGATCGTGCTCCCGATCAACAACACGAGCTCGGAGAACCTCTCCACCTGGCTCGGCCGCGAACTCTCGCGGCGCCTCGCTCTGCGTTTCCCCGACCTGGAGATCCGGCGTCTCAAGGTGGGCGTGGAGGAGACTTCGGGGCAGTGGGGCATCTACCGCTTCGAGCACGACGCGGGCTGAACATCGCGGCGAATCTCGACACGCCCTGAAACGCGTTCGCCCCGGGCACGGACACCGTCAGGATCGGCGCCGTGTCCGGGGCGGACGTCGGGGCTGCGCCGTTCTCGCGCGCCCGGCGGTCAAGCTCCCCCCATATGCGAGCCTGACCGTGTTCGATCTCGTTTGGTGCTCGATTTCGTTCCGAGCGCGACCCGTCAGGAGTCGACTCGCTTGCCCTCGAAGTAGGTCCCGCTGCGCTCGGTGTCGAGCGTGCCGTCCTCGAGCCAGAACAGCCATTCGCCGTGGCGCAGTCCGGCCTTGTACTCGCCGTCCCACTCCTTGGTCCCGTCGGAACGCCACTGCTCGCTGCGGCCTTCTTTCGCGCCCTCGACGTAGCAGGTCGAGTTCTTCGGCCGGCCATCTCCGTAGTACGTCAGCGTGGCGGTCGGAGCGTCGTCCAGGATGGCTTGGACGCCCTTGCCCACCGCCACCAGGGCGAAGACGACGCTCGCGAGTAGCAGGATCCGTTTCATGGCGCGCCTTGGACGTCGTCGCTGCGGAGTTCTTCCCGTCCGATCACGGCGTTCACCCAGACCGCGTCGCGAACCGCGTAGTCGCCCGACTCGAGGTCGATCTCGAGGATCCACGCGGGGAGCACCGGGCTCGGTGCGGGCGCTTCGACGGCCGCGGGACGGTAGGCATCGAAGTGCCCCGGTTTGGCCGCATTGGCAGCGTCGGCCGCGCCGCTGGAACCTTCGACGAGGCCCCAGTTGATCGGATCGCACTCGACCCGAAGGCGGTATTCGGAGTCGCCTGCGTAGGAGGCGACCACCAGGTGGAAGGGCGCGCCCGAGTAAGGGATGTTGAACACGCCTTGCTCGTAGGGGTCTGGGCTCTCGAAGCAGAAGGCGAAGTCGCCGAGCAGCGGATCCCACACGCACAGGTCCAGGTCCGAGAAGCCGTCGAGGGGCTCGAGCACGAACCGGACGGTGCAGGGGCCCTGGGTGCGCAGCAGGAATCCGTCGAAGGGGTCGTAGCTGTCGTCGCGGATGTCTCCGCCGATCACGAAGTCGTCTCCGACGGTGATCCAGCCCAAGTCGTGCGGGCAGCAGTGGGTGCTGTTGGGCTCGAACTCCCAGACGTCGTAGTACGGGGTCTTGGAGTGGTCGTCGTCCTTGTCGTAGCCGTGGCAGGCGCCGAGCAGGAGGCCGAGCAGCGCGTAGCGCGCGGCGCGGGAGAGGGCTTTGGGGGACAGCATGAGGGGCTCCAGACTTCGCGGGTCCCCGTCGCACTCGCGCCGTGGACCGCGCAGGCGCCTCGCTAGGCAAGGCGCATGCCGTCCGCTCGATCGAGCTCTTCGTGCGTCTACCAGCGGTGGAAGGCCGGATGCCCCTCCTTGACCGCGACGAACAGTCCACGGCAGGTCGCCGTGACGACTCCCCCAGAGGACAGCGTGGCCTCGACGGTGGCGCGATCGGCGCTCGACTCGACCACGCGCGCCGACAGCTTCACGGGTGCGTTCGACGGCGTCGGTCGCTTGAGCTTCACGTGGAAGTCCGCGGTCACGGTGCAAGGCGGCGTCGAGGCGCCGCTCGAGCGCATCAAGTGCCACGCGGCGGTCCAGTTCGAATGGCAATCGAGGAGTGCGCCGAGGATCCCGCCGTTCAGCATTCCGGGAAAGGCCTCATGGTGCGGCTCGGCGCGCCACTCGGCGATGCACTCGTCGCCCTCGGTAGAGCCCTGAGAAGCGCTCTGGGGAAAGCTCTTGATGCGCAGGCCCTTGTCGTTGGCGGGGCCGCACCCGAAGCAGCGATTCGACGGAGCGTACCGATCTTGAAGGCTCTGATTCACAGCGGTCTCCGGAGGGTTTCGGGGCGCGTGCCCCCTGCGCCGTGACAGGCCGGGGCGGGGCGTGCACAATGGCGGGCTGGCGCCGGTGTGCGTACGTCGCAGGACATCATGTCGATCCCTCGTTTCCAGTCCAGGGCCGCCCCTGAAGCCGCGCTCGATGCCGCGCCCGGCGCCGCGAGCGCCACGCGCGGCGCTCCGCGGGTCCACGTGGTCACCTTCGGCTGCCAGATGAACAAGTACGACTCGCTCGCCGTGGAGGGCCGCTTCCGGCGCCGCGGCTACGAGACGACGGAGTCGATCGAGCAGGCCGACGTCGTTCTGTTCAACACCTGCTCGGTGCGCGAGCACGCCGAAGAGCGCGTGTTCAGTTGGGTCGGCGAGCTCAAGACGCTCAAGGCGCAGCGCCCCGAGCTCGTGGTCGGCGTCATGGGCTGCATGGCGGAGCGCATGGGCGAGGACGTGTTCGGTCGCGCGGCGCTCGTCGACCTCGTCGTCGGCACACGTTCGTTCCAGCACCTGCCCGAGCTCGTCGACGAAGTGCGCACGAAGCGCGAGGCGGGCGTCGGCCGCAAGGCGAGCCGCGTCACGCGCCTCGGTTTCGACGAAACGCCGGACTCCGAGCGCGGCGTCGAGCGCTACACCGGCGGACGCTTGGGCTACCTGACGGTGATGCGCGGCTGCGATCTCAACTGCACCTTCTGCATCGTGCCGACCGTGCGTGGACGCGTGCTGTCGCGGCCGATGGACGAGCTCGTCGACGAGGCGCGTTGGATGGTGGACCAGGGCGCGCAAGTGATCACGCTGCTCGGGCAGACGGTGAACAGCTACGGCGAGGACCTGCCGGCGGCGCCGAACTCCTCGGCGGCGGGCCGCGGACGCCAGGGGCGCCCCGGGCTCGCGGACTTGATCTACCGCTTGAACGAACTGAGCGGCCTCGAACGCATCCGCCTCGTGACGCTGCATCCCGCCTACGTGACGCGCGGCCTCGCCGAAGCGTTGCGTGACTGCCGCAAGGCCGATCGCTTCCTCCCGCTTCCGCTGCAGTCGGGCAGCGACGAAATCCTGCGCCGCATGAAGCGCGGCTACACCGTCGATCTCTACCGCCAGCGCGCGGAGCTGCTGCGCGAACACTGCCCCGACATCGAGCTCGGCTCCGACTGGATCGTCGGCTTCCCCGGCGAGACCGACGCGGACTTCGAGCTTTCGGAACGCGCTCTGCGCGAGCAGCGCTTCTCCGTCAACTACGTCTTTCAGTACAGCCCGCGTCCCGGCACGCGCGCCGCGGAGCTCGCGGACGATGTGCCCGACGAGGTCAAGAACGAGCGCAACCGCCGCTTCCTCAAGACCTGCGAGCAGGTGCAACTCGAGCGCCACCGCGAGCAGTTGGCGCGTGAGCTCGAGGTGTTCGTCGAGCAGACCTCCGAGAAGCGCCCCGGCGTGCTCCAGGCGCGCTCGCACACGGGCTTGCCGGTGAGTTTCGAAGGTTCCGAAGAACTCGTTGGCACGACGCAGCGAGTGACCGTCGAGCACTGCACCGCGTTCGGCCTCACCGCGACCACCGCGCGGCCCGCCGCCGTTTCATGAGCGGCGCGCAAACGCAAACCGCGGCGCCTCGGAGCTTCGCGCGCCGTGCACGGAGAGTGTTGCTCGGACTCTCCCTCGGCCTCGCCGGCGTGGTGGCGCTGTTCGAAGTGGCTTGCCGCCTCGCGCCGCTGCCCGGCCTGTCGCGCGCCGAGCTGGATCCCACCAAGGACCAGTTCAAGAACTCGCGCGTCGTTCCGCACCCGTACCTCGCCTACGCGGGGCGCCCCGACTTTCGTGTCGAGCCCACGGAGAAGGCGCCGCTGCTCGTCTCTCACAACAGCCTGGGGCTCAACGGGCCGGAGACGACCTGGGAGAAGCCCGAGGGCGTCTACCGCATCGTCTGCCTCGGCGGATCGAGCACCTACGGCATCGGCCCGAGCTCGACGTTCACGAACTGGCCCGTGGTCCTGCAGCAGGAGCTGAACCTGCGCGGCCTGGCCAAACCCGTCGAGGTGCTGAATCTCGGCCTGCAGGGCTACTCGACCTTCGAGAGCCAGGTCAACCTCGCGCTGCGCGGCGTCGAGTTCCGGCCCGATCTCGTGCTCGTCTACCACACGATCAACGACATGCGCTGCGCGCTGTATCCGGGCGTCGTTCGCGACAACACGCACTGGCGCGCCGTCTGGCCCGTCGAGCGGCCCGACCGAGTGCGGGACGCGCTCGAGACCAGCTACACCTTCCTCGCCCTGCGACGCTACGCGACGGACTGGCTCGCGCGGCAGCGCGACCTCGGCACGTACGTGATCGTGGATTTCGGCAAGTACCTGCCCGACTTCTACGCCCAGCCGACGGACCCCGATCTGGGCTTCTCGAACTTCCGGCGCAACCTGGTTTCGATCGTCGGCATGGCGCGCGCGCACGGCGCGGAGGTGCTGCTCGCAACCCAGGCGGTGCGCATGGGGGACTTCGACCGTTTCGGTTCGACGGCGCTTCAAAAGCAGGGCTTCGAGCGCATGACGAAGCTCATCGGCGACGTCGCGAACGAGCGCAGCGTGCCCTACTGCGACGTGCGCACGCCGGTCGAAGCCGAAGCGGATCGCCAGCGCGCGGCGAGCGGCGCCGACCGCATCTTCGTGCGGCCGAACAGCGAGAAGCCGGGCGTCGGCAACGGCGAAGTGCACCTCACCGACGAGGGCTGCGCGCTCGTCGCGCGGACGCTCGCGGAGCGGATCGTCGAGCTCGGTCTGGTGAAATGATCCGCCTGGTGAAACGAAACGAGGCCCGGCGAGCGGGCCCCGTTTCGTCGAGCTGAACTCGCGGCGCGCGCCGCGATCCGCTATCAGGCGACCAGGTGCTTGACGATCTCGCGCTCGCCTTGGAGCTCCGCCACGGACGCCGCGAGCTTCTCCTTCAGGAAATCGTTCAACGGGACGCCCTGAACGATGGACCACGCACCCTTCGCGTCGACGCGCACCGGGAACGAGCTGATCAGCCCTTCCGGCACGCCGTAGGAGCCGTCGCTGCAGACGCACACCGAGCGCCATTCTCCCGCGGGAGTCGGCGTCACGAGGTCGCGCACGTGGTCGACCAGCGCGTTCGCCGCCGACATCGCGCTCGACACGCCGCGCGCCGCGATGATCGCCGCGCCGCGCTGCTGCACGGTCTTGAAGAAGTCGCCCTTCAGCCACGCATCGTCGCCGATGACCTGCGCCGCCGGCTTGCCGCCGATGGTCGCGTTGTAGAAGTCCGGCACCTGCGTGGCGCTGTGATTGCCCCAGATCAGCGTGTTCTTGACCTGGCCGATATCGACCTTGGCCTTGAGCGCGAGCTGCGCCTGCGCACGGTTCTGGTCGAGGCGCGTCATGGCGCTGAAACGCTCCTTCGGCAGCCCCTTCGCGGCCTGCATGCAGATCCACGTGTTCGTGTTGCACGGGTTGCCGACGATCGCGACCCGCGCGTCCGGCGCTCCATGCTGCGCGATCGCCCGGCCCTGGCCGACGAAGATCGCCCCGTTGTCCTTGAGCAGGTCGTTGCGCTCCATGCCCGGGCCGCGCGGCTTGGCGCCGACGAGCAGCGCCCAGTTGATGTCCTTGAAGCCGACGTTGAGGTCGCTCGTCATCACGATGTCCCGCAGCAGCGGGAAGGCGCAGTCCTCGAGCTCCATCGCGACGCCCTTGAGCGACGCGAGGACCTTCTCCACCGGCACTTCGATCAGGTGCAGGATGACCGGCTGGTCAGGCCCGAACATTTGTCCGGAGGCGATGCGGGGGAGGAGCGCGTAGCCGATCTGTCCGGCGGCGCCGGTGACAGCGACTCGAAGCGGGGCCTTGGTCATGGGTGCACTTGGTGGGTTGAGGGTGCGGTTCGAAGCTACGTAGTTTGCCGTGCGCGGCGCGCGGTTGAAGGGTCGCCTCCCCCAAAAACAGCTTTCGCGCCGGTCGAGCCCGCGGCGCGAGACGGTATCCGAGCTCGCTTTGGCCGATACGTGTGGCGGAGGCCCGATCTCGATCCCTACCATCCCTTGTGGCGGCATGTGGCCGCGGCTAAGGACCGCGAGTCACAGAAAAGGGGGGATCCTCTTGTCCGGCAGCATGACCCAGGCGACCAGCGACAGCCTCAACGAGACGCACCTGCGCGAACTGCTCACCGAGCTCGGTGAGGAGGCGCGCCGTCGGCGCTTCGAGGTCGCACCCAATCCGTGCGTCGGCGCCGCGGTGCTCGCGCAGGGCCATGTCATCGCGCGCGGCTTCCACGAGTCGTGGGGCGGCGCGCACGCCGAGATCAACGCCTTCGCCGCCGCCGAGCGCGCGGGCGTGGGCGCGAGCCAGCTGGACACGCTGGTCGTGACCCTCGAGCCGTGCTCGACCCTCGGCAAGACTCCGCCGTGCGTCGACGCGATCGTGCACAGCGGGATCAAGCGGGTGGTCGTCGGCTCGCTGGACCCCGACCCGCGCCACCGCGGCGCGGGCCTCAAGCAACTCCAGGAAGCCGGTGTCGAGGTCGAGCTCGTGCCGAACGCCGCGCCGCTCGAGCGCGTGGCGCCGCACTTCCTGCGCTGGACCGATGTCGACCGCGTGCGCCGGCCGCGTCCGTGGACGATCGCCAAATGGGCCCAGACCCGCTCGGGTCAGCTCTCGCCGCCCGCGAACATCGGAGAGGGTCGCTGGATCAGCGGCCCCGAGTCGCTGCGCGAGGTGCACGTGATGCGCGGCCGCGTCGACGCGATCGTCACCGGCGTCACGACCGTGCTGGCCGACGATCCGCGCTTCAGCGTGCGGCCTCCGGGCGATGCGTCGCGGCCGCCGCTGCGCGTGATCCTCGACAGCTACCTGCGAACGCCTCCGAACGGCCGCTTGTTCGAGGCGCCCGGTCCGGGCGAGGGCGCCGGACCGATCCACGTGCTCTGCCAGGCGGGCGCGAACGCCGCGCGGCACGTGGCGCTGACCGAGGCCGGCGCGCAGGTCACGGGCTTGCACGCCAGCGAAGAGGACCACGTCGCGCTGCGCGATGTGCAGGAGTGGCTGTGGGCGCGCGGCGTTCGGCGCGTGCTGCTCGAAGCGGGGCCGCAACTGCTCTCGCGCTACCTCGAGAAGGGCTTCGTCGACCAAATCCGCGTCTACACGGGCAACGTGTTCGGCGGACGCGGCGACTCGCTGGCGCCCTGGCTTGCGACGGCGAAACTCGAAGAGCGCGCGGACCGCGAAGTCGGCCCGGACAGCGTGTTCGAAGCCTTCCTGCAAACGCAGGAGTAGCGCGCGCTCGCGCGCTCAGCCGTCCGCCTTGACCTTCGCGTCCTCTTCGGCGGCGAATTTCGCGAAGCGCTCGCGGACGCGTTGCTCGGCCGGAGTGCCGGCGTACTTGCGCAGGATCATGCGCAGTTTCGCGTGCGCCGGGGCGGTCTTGTCGTCGCCGAGCAGGTCGAGCGCGTCGCTCCAAAGCTGCTCCGCTTCCAGTTCGCGCTTGTACGCCGCGATCGCGTCCTTCGCGGACTTGTGCTTCTCCGCCATGGAGACGTCGCGCGCGAGGTCCTTCTCGTAACCCGTGCCGGCCCAACCGCGCTGCAACTCCAGCAGCTTCTTGTAACTCTCGACCGGCGCTTCGCCCTCGAGTCCCGCGCGCAGCTCGGCGCGCAACCTCTCGAGCGCCTCGACGCACGTCTTCTGGCCCGCGCGCGCTTCGTCCGCGTACTTCGTGGCCTGCGTGATCGCGAGCACCTTGCCCCACGCGAGGTGCGCCGGTCCCCACGCGCTCGACTGCTGGGCGTCGCGCGCCTGCGGCAACAAGACCTGCACTGCGGCGAACTGTTCTTCGGTCAAGCCTTCGCCCGCGGCCTTGCGCGCCTCGCCCAGCGCGCGGATCAAGTCGGCCCACTCGGGCGTGTGGCCGTCGCTCCAGGCGCGCACGACCTTGCGGTCGACGCCGAACACGATCGCGTTCGGGCTCTTGAACTCGCCTTCGACGTTGTGCTCCGCGTACAGGCTGTCGAACAGCTTCTGGTGCACCTGGCAGGTCGACGTGCGGTACACCGAGCACACCTGCCGCTGCGTCTTGTTCGCGCCCTCGCCGAACTCCACGGTCGCAGGCGGGTGCGGACCGTTCGACGCCAGCACGACGACGGCGTGCTCACCCGCCACCGCGAGCTCCGGCTTGGTGAAGAGCGCATCGCGGAAGCCCTTGATGTCGTCGTCGAGCTCCTCACCGGCTTGTTCGACGATCGAGATCGCGAGGAGCGGCACGTTTCGATCGACGGCGCGCGTGCGCGCGTCTTGGTACGCGCCTTCGAAGGGCGTGAGCGGCGGCGCTTTGGTCGTACGCTTGCCCTGGGGGAGTGCGGAGAGCCCGCAGGCGGCGCCGAGGAGCGCCCCGAGCCAGAGTCCGGCGGCCACTCGACGCGAGGCGAAGTGCGAAGGCGTGCCCATGCGGCCATTGCACCGAGCGCGAGCCCCGGCGCAAGCCCTTCGGCGCCAGAACCATGTTCACGGCGCGCACGGGTTTGGAGCGCCCTCCCGAGCCCGTAGGATGCGCGGAGATGTCCACGGCGACCCTGTTCCTCTCGCGGCCGCGAAAACCCGGACGCGGTCTCGCCTGGCTGACGCTCTCGATTCTGTTTTTCGGCCTCGCGTGCCGCTCGATGCTCGAGCGGCCCTCAGCGTCGCCCGTGAGCGAGGACGCTTCGGCGGCGCTGGAAGAGGCGCGCGCCTGGGCCCGCACGCCCGGTGCCCAGGCCCGCGAGCGCGCTCGTGCGGCCCTCGAGCGGGCGCGCCGCGCCGCGCCGGATTGGGTCGCGCCGCGGCGCATGGCGGACATCTTCGCGGTCGACGATCTGCTCGGGATCGAAGCCCTGGCGGAGCACCGCGCCGCGCTCGCCCGCAATCCGGGCGACGCCGTCGAGCAGTACCTCGCGGGCCGCCTCGAGGGCTTGCGGGGCGTCGAGCGCTTCGAAGCGGCGGCGCGACTGGATCCGGGGCTCGCCTGGGCGCACCACGGCCTGGGGTGGGCCGCCAGCGCGCGCCGCCAGTACTCGCTCGCGCTGCAGCATTCGCAGCGCGCGCTCTCGCTCGCGCGCGACGGCTGGGAGCGCACCTACTTCACCTCCACGCTCGCGCGCTACTACTCGCTCGCCGACGAGCCCCGCCGCGCGATCGAGGTGCTCGCGGCGCGTCTCGAGTCGCCGGATCTCGCCGCCGTCGATGCGGTCGAGTTGGGCGTGCAGGCGGCGACCCTCGAGCTCGGACTCGTGTTCCAGCCCGAGTACGCGAGCGGTTGGAGGCGCGCGCTGGCGCTCTTGCGCGAGTGCGACCTCACCGACGCGGAAGTCGAGGACCTCGTGCGCCGCATGCGCGTGCTGCGCACGTCGGAGGCGACGGCGCTCGAGCTTTCGCTCGCACTCGCGGCGCGTCCGGGACGCGCGCGCGACCGCGAACGCGCGAGGATCCTGCTGGACCAGCGTCCTTCCGCCCTCGCGCTGGGCTTGCTCAACCGTGCGGCGCGGGACGGAGGCGAAGCTCCGCGCGCCGGGCCCACCCTGCGCGCCGCGCGGTTTGCGGCGGGACAGTTCCGCGTCGCGGTCGACGAGTGGCTCGCCGATCTGCCCAGCGTCGTGCGCGACGAAGCCGGCGCGCCGCGCGACCCGCGACTCGCCGCGGTGGTCGAGAAGGCGCACGCCTGGGAGCGCGCTCCCGGCCCCGATTCGCTCGAAGGCCTCGGCGAAGCGCTGCTCTCCGCGGGCTGGTTCCGCGAAGCGCGAAGCGTCGCGGCGGTGCTCGCCGCCGACGATCTGGACCGCGCGCTGCTCTTGGAGGACCGCGCGGCGGCGGGGCAGCAGCTCGTGCTCGAATGGCAGCGCGTCGTGGACGCCGTGGACCGCAGCCGGCGGGGTACGCGCATCGTGTGGGACCGCGGCAGCGAGATCGAGCCGATCGAGAAGCTCGACAAGCTCCTCGAAGCGCTCGCGCCGCCGCTCGCGGCCGCGCGCTCGATCCTGGGCGGCCTGGGCGACGAAGCGCGACTCGCCGAGGAGCTGCGCGAGTCTCCGCGCCTCAGCTACGGCGGGCTCGCGACCGTCGTGCATCCGGGGCCGTGGTTCTCGGGCAGCGACGAGCGCGCCGGGCTCGGCGAGGCCGGCGACCCGGTGCCGGGGATCGCGCGCTACATGGACGAGCTGGGGCGCTTTGCGGTGTTCGGCCAGCTCTCCGGCGCCGGCGCACCCGATGGAACGATCCTCTCGCGCGTGCACGTCGACCGCATCGCCGGCGAGCACCTCGGCGTGGAATTCAGCGGCACGGTCGCGTGGTGCGAGGGCGCCGACGTCGCCAGTCGAGCGGGGCGGCTCGGCGCGGAGATCTCCGGCGCCGCGTTGCACGAGGGCTACTGGATCGACATCGACACGGTGCGGCGCGAGCGGGCGCCCTGGGAGCGTGCGGCGCGCGAGTTCGTCGACGAAGCGGGTTCGCTCCGCGCGCAGCGCGCATTGCAAGCGCGCGGACTCGAGCTCATCACGCCCCGCGAGCGGCCGGAGCAGCGGCGCTACGAACGCCGCGACGCCTCGATCCTGCTCGGCGCCGCGGACCGGGTGCGGCTCGCGGTGCTGCTCGACCGCGC
>CALFYL010000396.1 GCA_937952135.1 uncultured Planctomycetia bacterium | reverse complement strand
CCGGCTACTTGGTGTACGTGATCCTGGGTTGGCAGAAGAGCAAGGCGCTGGTCGAAGCCGCGGCGAACCAGGCCGCGCTGACGACCGCGTCCGCGCGCTGAGAGTGCGCACCGACGATCCACGCGCGTGCGCCCGGCGCCGAATCAACTGCAGGGCGTAGGATCGGGCGCATGCGAAAGCTCCGAACACTGCGGCGACTCGGCTTCGCGGCCGTTCTCGCCACGAGCGCGGCCTGCGGAACGAACGACGCGAGCGAGCAGCCCGATCCGGCGCGCGTGGAGGCGGCCGCGAGCGAGGCGCGACGAGCTGCGGACCAGCTCGGCGCGCAGTTGATGACGGCGCTCGGCGACGCGCTCGGCAAGTCCGGACCTGTCGGCGCGATCGAGGTGTGCCAACTGCGCGCACCTGCGATCGCCGAGCAGCTTTCGCGATCGGGCGAGCTCGAGATCGGACGCACTGCGCTGCGCCTGCGCAACCCGGACAACGCGCCCGATGAGTGGGAGAAGCAGGCGCTTCAACAGTTCGCCAGCGAGCTCGCGAGCGGCGCCGCACCGGCCACTCTCGAGGTCCGCAAAGTCGAAGCGACGAGCGACGGCTGGCGCGTCCGTTGGATGCGCCCCATCGTGCTTCAGCCGATGTGCGCCATCTGCCACGGCGGCGAGCTCGAACCCGACCTGCGCGCCGAACTCGCCAAACGCTACCCCCAGGACCAAGCGACGGGCTTCCAACCCGGCGAGCTCCGCGGCGCGTTCACGGCGAGCGTGACCGTTGCGCCGTAGAGCGCGCCACGAACCCAGCTCGCGCGCGGAGCCCAAATGCAGCGAGGCCGACCCGTCGGGGCCGGCCTCGCGTGGTGTCAGCGACTTCGGTGTCGCTCAGTTGAGGAACGGATCGACGGCCTTGCGCAGGCCCGGGGTGCGGAGCTTGCCGATCGCGCGGACCTGGATCTGGCGCACGCGCTCGAGGCTCACGCCCAGTTCCGCGGCGACCTCGGCGAGGGTGTGCTCGCGCCCGCCCTTGATGCCGAAGCGGCGTTCGATGACGAAGCGCTCACGGTCGGAGAGCTGGGCCAGCGCGTCGTGGATGCTCTGGTCGAGCTTCACGTCCTCAAGGTCGGTCGAGTACGGACCCTCGTCGCCCCGGGTGCGCAGCAGGTCCTTCAAGCGGCCGCCCTCGTCGTCGTCGAAGCTGGCGTCGAGCGAGCGCGCGCTGCGAACAGCGTGCAACGCCGACTCGACCAGGTTCTCGCTCATGTTCGCGATCTCGGCGATGGCCTCGGGCGCGGCGTTCGCGTCGCCGAGCTTCTGCTTGGCGTCGTTAACGTGTTTGAGAGCCTTCTGCAGGTACACCGGCACGCGCACGGTGTTCGAGAAGTTGTACAAGTAGCTGCGGAAGGCTTGGTTCAGCCAGTGGACCGCATAGGTGCGGAACAGCAGGCCGCGCCGCCAATCGAAGCCGTCGACCGCGCGGAAGAGCGCCGCCGAACCCTCTTGGATCAGGTCGGCCTGGCTCGCGGAAGTGTGCGAGTAGCGCTCGACGTTGATCAGCACGAGGTAGAGGTTGCGCTCGACGAGCTCGGTGCGCAGCGCGTGGAGTTCGAACCAGCGACGGCACACGCGAGGAGGCAACGTGCAACCGCTCGCGCTCGCGCCTTGGACGCCGAAGCTGACTTGACCGACGGCCTTGGGCACGAGGTCGGGCGAGACGCCCGTGTCGGCGAGCACCTTGTCGAAGCGGATGCGGGCGAACTCGATGCGCCGCGCCAACTTCGCCTCGGGCTCGCGCTCCATGATCGTGATGGAGTCGACCTCGGCGCGGAACTGTTGCGTCAGCGTGACGCGCGGTCCCTTCGAGGCGCTGTCCACCGGCTTGCGCCACGACAGCGGATCGGAAATCTCCAACGCCACGTTGCCGCGGTCGAGCTCGGCCGCGAGTTCGCGGCACGCCTCGGCGAACCGATCCGGTTCGGCCGCGAGCCGGTCAAGGCGTTCGTCGAGTTGTTCGTGCGTGATGAGCTTGACCATGGGATTCACCTTTCCTGCCGAGGGGTGCGGCGCCGTCGGGCGCGCCGTCGTAAGTAGCCGGGCTCGTCCAGCGCAGATTCGTGACAATCCGCGCACCTTTGGTCGGCGCTTGTGAGAGCACCGAGGGGGCCTTTCGTTCCCGGCTCGCACCCTGTCGAGCTTGGGCGGCGTGTCCGTCCGCCTCCCTGCTCGCCAGGGCCACTCATCCAGTGGATTCGGGCCCCGCGCCTTCTTGGATGCTCACGCGTACGGCAGATTCCGAGCCGCTCGAAGGCCGATCGACGGCGGCGGAGGGAGAGGCACCGAAGCCGTTCCAAATCAGAGACTTAGAACTGTCAGGGGCAGGTACAGCCTGCTCCTGACAGTCAGGACACGTCCAGGATCTCTGCGGAAGCCCACGCCAACGCGGCAGCCCCGCCAGAACGGCAGTGGCCCGCCCCAAGCGGGACGGGCCACAAGTGAAACGCGAGCTCGGGCGCGCGCGGGCCGCGGATTCTTGCGCAGCCCCGCGGCCGGCCCGAAGGACGAGCCCGGTCGCGGCCTCGTAAAAGTCCCAGCGCCGGATGGATCCGCGCGGACTCACGCGCGGACTCAGCCGCGCGCCGGCGCGCCCGTCTTCGCCGGCTCGCCGCGGTAGCTCTCCTGCGACTCGTTCGGGATGTAGCTCTCGAGGTGCGCCAGCTCGTTGGCCTCTTTGATCAGGTTGCGCGCAATGACCAGGCGCTGCACCTGGTTGGTGCCCTCGTAGATCTGGAGGATCTTCGCGTCGCGGAAGCACTTGGCGATCGGATAGTCCTCCATGAAGCCGTAGCCGCCGAAGATCTGCACCGCGTCGGTCGCGACTTCCATGGCCGTGTCGGTCGCGAAGCACTTCGCCATCGCGGCGTACTTGGTCACGCTGTCCGAGCGGCCCGAGTCGATCTGCGCCGCCGACGAGTAGACCAGCCAGCGCGCGGCCTCGGTCTTCATGGCCATGTCGGCCAGCATCTTCTGCACCATCTGGAAGCTCGAGATGGGCGCGTCGAACTGGCGGCGGCGGTTGGCGTAAACGAGCGCGTAGTCGAGCGCGCCCTGCGCCGCGCCGACCGCCTGCGCCGCGACGCCCGGACGCGCGCAGTCGAGCGTCATCATCGCGTGCTTGAAGCCCATCCCCGCGCGGCCGCCGATCAGGTTGGCCTTGGGCACGCGCACGTTGTCGAAGTGCGTCTCGACCACCGGCACGGTGCGGATGCCCATCTTGTTCTCGATCTTGCGCACCGAGAAGCCGGGCGTGCCCTTTTCGACCACGAGCGCGCTGATGCGGCGCGATTTCGACGTCGGATCCGTGACGCAGAACACCGAGTAGATGTCGGCCACGCCGCCGTTGGTGGTCCACTTCTTCTCACCGCAGATCACGTAGTCGTCGCCGTCTTCGACCGCGGTGACCGACAGGCCGCCGGCGTCGGAGCCCGCGAACTTCTCGCTGAGGCAGAAGGCCACCATCTTCTCGCCGCGCGCGATCTGCGGCAGCCAGCGCTGCTTCTGCTCCTCGGTGCCGCCGAGGATGATCGGGAACGATCCGAGCGCGTTGACGGCGAAGGCCACGCCGAAACCCGAGTCGGCCTTCGCCAGCTCCTCCGTGACCATCGCGAGCGCCAGCACGCCCGCGCCGTGGCCGCCGTACTCCTTCGGCACAAAGGTCTTGAACAGCCCGGCCTGCGCCACGGCGCGCGCCGCGTCCCAGTTGTACTCCTGCAACTGGTCGTACTTGGCGCACGAGGGCCGGACGTGCTTCTCAGCGATCTCTCGGGCGATGGCCGCCAGTTCCTTGGCCTGTTCGCTGAAGACGATGTTCTCGCGCATGGGGTGGGATCCGTGTCGCTGTCGACGCGTCGTGCGTCGGATTGAAAAGGGCGAGGAGTATAGCGGAGAGCCCCCCTCGGGATCCTGGCACGAGTGCGCAGCGATCTCCTACTCTGCCGCCATGGACGCTCGCCTGGACCAACTTGCCGCCCGCGTGGCCCGCGGGGACGAGAGCGCGGCGGCGGAGCTCGCGGTGGTGCTGCGGACGAGCGAGTTCGAGAGCCTCGCGCAACTGACCCAGCACGCGAGCGCCCGCGTCCGCCAGGTGGTCGCCGCCGTGCTGCCCGGCCGCGTCGAGAGCGCGGCGCCGGGGCTCGCTCGAACGCTCGCGCGGGACCGCGAGCCCGGGGTGCGGCGCGCACTTGCCGCTTCGCTCGCCGACGATCCGTTCTGGGGCGACGACGAGCTGTACGCGCTGCTGCTGGAGGACGCCGACGAAGAGGTGCGCAGCGCGCTTCTCGACAGCGCCATGCAGCGCGAGGCGTTGCTCGACGCGCTCGCGATCGCCCTGCTCGAGGACGAGAGCTCCGCGGTCCGCGCGCGGCTCTGCACGCTGTTCGCGCAGCGGCAGCCGGAACGTGCGCTGCCCTTGCTCGTCGAGTCGGTCGCGCGCGACGCCGACGACGACGTGGAGCGCGCGGCGGCGGTCGCACTCGCCGAGCTGATCCACAGCGGCGGCGGAATGCCGGCGGTCGTGGCGCTTCCGGCGGCGGAAGTGATCCGCGACGCCATCGAGGTGCTGAAGCGCCGCGCTCCGCGCAAGTTCGCCCGCACCATCGGCGAGCTCGAGCGCCGCATGCCGGCGCCGGCGGCGGTCGCTCCTCCCGGCGCGAACGAAGTGCTCGGCGAGCGCGCCTTCGACGTCGACGCGCCGCTCGAGGCGCTGCTCGCGGTTCTGCGCCGGCCCCGCGGTCGCGCGGTGCTGCTGGTCGGCGAATCCGGCGTGGGCAAGTCCGCGATCGTGCACGAGCTCGCGCGGCGCGAGCTGCGCCCGGGCGTGAAGCCGCGCATCGTGCGCATGGCCCCCGCCGAGTTTCTCGCCGGCACCAAGTACCTCGGCGAGTGGGAATCGAAGCTCGACGAGCTCGTGCGCTCCCTGCAGTCCGATCCGCGCGCCGTGCTCTACATCCCGTCCGCGCACGACCTCGCGACGATCGGCACGACCGTCCATTCGACGAGCAACGTCGCCGCCGCGCTCGCTCCGCACATCGAGAGCGGCGCGCTGGCGGTGATCGGCGAGAGCACGCCGCGCGAGCTCGCGGCGGGACTCGGCCGGCACGCCTCCCTGCGCCGTCCGTGGACGGAGATCGTGGTGCAACCGGCCGACGAAGCGCGCACGCGGCGCATCCTGCGCGCGATCTGCGACGAGGCCGGCGCGCAGGCGAGCGACGCCGTGCTCGAGCGCGTGGTCGAGCTCTCCGAGCTGTTCGTCGGCGCCGACGCGCAACCCGGCCGCAGCGCCGGGCTGCTCCGCGGAGTGCTCGCGCAGCGCAAGGACGAGCCGCTCGGCATGCCGGCGGTGCTCGGCGAGCTCGCGCGGCTCACCGGCGTCCCGCACGACTTGCTCGACGACGACGTGCCGCTCGACGCGGCGAAGCTGCGCGAGTTCTTCGCCGCGCGCGTCATGGGCCAGCGCGAGGCGATCGAGAGCGTCGTCGACCTCGTCACGCTCTTCAAAGCCGGGCTCAACGACCCGAACAAGCCGCTCGCGGTGCTGCTGTTCGTCGGCCCCACAGGCGTCGGCAAGACCGAGCTCGCGCGCGCGCTCGCGGAGCGCCTGTTCGGCGATCCGGCGCGCCTGGTGCGTTTCGACATGAGCGAGTACGCGACCTACGAGGCCTTCGAGCGCTTGCACGGCTCGGCCAACCGGCAAGGCGCGCTGACCAACGTCGTGCGCGAGCGGCCGCTCTCCGTCGTGCTGCTCGACGAAATCGAGAAGGCGCACTCGAACGTGTTCGACCTGTGCCTGCAGATCTTCGACGCCGGCCGGCTCACCGACGGCTCGGGCCGCACGGTCGACTTCCGGCGCGCGATCGTGATCATGACCAGCAACCTCGGCTCGGCGGTGCGCGTCGACCCGCGGCTCGGTTTCGGCGCGGGCGGGCCGGGAACGCCGGCGAACGAGGACGTGCAGCGCGAGCTGCGCACCTTCTTCCGCCCCGAGTTCCTCGCGCGCATCGACCGCATCGTCCACTTCGAGCCGCTGTCGCTCGAGAGCGCCGACCAGATCGCGCGCAAGGAACTCGCGCGCATGCTGCAGCGCCGCGGCATCGAACGCCGCGGACTGTCGATCGACTTCGACCCGGCGCTCGTGTCGCTGCTCCTGCGCGAGGGCTACACGCAGGCCTTCGGCGCGCGGCCGCTCAAGCGCACGATCGAGCGGCGCGTGCTGCTCCCCGTCGCGCGCACGATCGCGTCGAGCCACATCGAGGCCGGCGCGGTGCTGCGGCTGCGTGCGAGCGCGGGCGGCGAAGTGCTCGTCGACGTCGTCCGTCCAGTCCCCGACGGCGCCGATGCCGCGCTCGAAGCCGTCGCGCCCGCGCCGGCGAGCGCGGAGGCGCTGCGTGAGCGCTGCAAGGAGCTGCTGGCGCGCGTCGAACGCATCGAAACGGCGGCGAAAGCCTGGTGCGAGCGCCGCAGCGAACTGGTCGAGACGTCGAACGCGTCCGCGTTCTGGGAGCGGCCGCACGAGGCGGAACGCGTGCGCGACGAGCTGCACCGCGTCGACCAGCTGCTCGAGCGCGTCGAGAAGCTCGCGCGCTCGGCCCGCGGCGCCGCGGAGTCGTCGCGCCGCTTGCGCGGGCCGAAGGCGATCGCCGAGACCGCGGAACGCGTCGCCGGTCTCACGGCGAAGGCGCGCGTGCTCGAGCGGCTAGCGGCGGCGCCGAACGCAGCCGCGCTCGCGGACGCGGTGCTCGAAATCACCTCGGTGCGCCGCACGCAGGACGGACTCGACGGCGTCGCGCTGCTCGCGCGCATGTACCTCGCGTGGGCGAAGCGCCACGGCCTCGAGTGCGAGACGCTCTCCGACCGGCGCGGCGGCGAGCCGCACGAGGACTCGCTCGTGCTCGCCATCCGCGGCGCGGGCGCGCACGAGTTCCTGCGCGGCGAGAGCGGCCTCCACACGCTGCAGCAGACCACCGCGACCTCACGCGGCCACCGTGCGCCGCGCATCCTGCGCGAAGCCGTGCGCGTCGACGTGCACGCCGCGGCCGAGCACCTCGCGAGCGAGCCGCGCGAAGGACTGTCGAGCTCGACACGCAAGCTCGACGGCGCGAAGGGCCGCGAGATCGCGCGCCCGACGCTCGAAGCGCGCATCTTCGACTCCGCGCGCGCCTCCTCCGCCGTCGTGTGGACCAGCGCGCCGCGCGACACCGCTCTCGCGCACGCGCGCCTGCTGCTCGAATCTCGCGGCGGCCAGCCCACGTCCACCGGCGACCATGTCGTGCGCCGCTACCAGCTCGGCCCGGCGCCCCTCGTCAAGGACACGCGCTCGAAGTCGCAGACCGGCAAGCTGCACCGCGTGCTCGACGGCGAGATCGACGAGTT
>CALFYL010000395.1 GCA_937952135.1 uncultured Planctomycetia bacterium | reverse complement strand
TCGCGGGCAAGACGCTCGGCAAGAAGGACCTCGCGCTGATGATGATGGGCTACGGACACGTGTACGTGGCGCGCATCGCGATCGGCGCGAAGGACAACCAGGCCGTCAAGGCGCTGCTCGAGGCCGAGAGCTACGACGGGCCGGCGCTCGTGATCGCCTACAGCCACTGCATCGCGCACGGCTACGACATGGCGCACGGCGCGGAGCAGCAGAAGCTCGCCGTCGGCGCGGGGGCGTGGCCGCTGTACCGCTTCGATCCGCGGCGCGCGCTGGAGGGCGAGCCCGCGCTCGCGCTCGACTCGGGCGATCCGACGCCGACGCTCGCGCAGTACATGCGCAACGAGACGCGCTTCCGCATGGTCGAACAGGCCGACGCGGTTCGCTACCAAGGGCTCGTCGCTCAATCGCAGCGCGAGATCGCGGAGCGTTGGACGACGCTGAAACGCCTGGCCGCCCCGCAGGCCGCCGCCGAACCGACCACCACCAAGGGCTAGCGCCATGGATCTCTCGACGAACTACCTGGGACTGAGGCTCTCGCATCCGCTCGTGGCCGGCGCGTCGCCGCTGGTCGACGACCTCGCGCTCGTGCAGCGCCTGCTCGATTCGGGCGCGGCGGCGATCGTGATGCACTCGCTCTTCGAGGAGCAGATCCGCGGCGAGGCGCTGGCGCGCACGCACTACCAGGACGCGCACGCGAACTCGCACGCCGAAGCCACGTCGTACCTGCCGGAGCTCGACCAGTTCCGGCTCGGGCCCGACGAGTACCTCGAACGCCTGCGGCGCATCCGCGCCATGAGCTCCGTGCCCGTGATCGCGTCGCTCAACGGCACGACGGAGGGCTCGTGGCTGCGCTACGCCGCTTCGATGCAGCAAGCGGGCGCGTCGGCGCTCGAGCTGAACCTCTACGAGCTCGAAACCGATCCGCGCGAGAGCGCGAGCAGCGTCGAGGCGCGCGCGCTTCAGATCGTGCAGACCGTGCGCGCGGTCGTGAGCATCCCGATCGCGGTGAAGCTCTCGCCCTACTACACCGCGCTCGCGCACTTCGCGAAGGCCCTCGAGAACGCCGGCGCGAACGGCCTGGTGCTCTTCAACCGCTTCTACCAGCCGGACATCGACATCGACGCGCTCGAGGTCGCGCGCACGCTCCGGCTCTCCGACCGCTCGGAACTGCTCCTGCGCCTGCGCTGGCTCGCGATCCTGTCTCCGCGGCTCGAGGGCTCGCTCGCGGTCAGCGGCGGCGTGCACGAGGCCGTGGACGCCGTGAAAGCGATCATGACGGGCGCGCACTGCGTCCAGATGGTCTCCGCGTTGCTCCGCCACGGGCCCGAGCACCTCGTCCACGTGCTGGCCGACCTTCGCGAGTGGCTCGAGCAACACGAGTACGACTCGCTCGAGCAGATGCGCGGCAGCATGAACCTCCGGCGCTGCCCCGACCCGCGCGGCTTCGAACGCGCGAACTACGTGAACATCCTGCAGTCCTGGCGCTTCGAGCTCGACTGAGCGTTGCGCGCTCGGAGCTCGGTTCGCCTTCCAGGGCGCGCGAGAAGCTTGCTCTGGCGCCGTACTCCGTTCACGATCGGCCGCGGATACGTCCCTGGTCGTAGGACGTGGCTAGGCCGGGGCGCCTAGACTCCGTACTGCGAGCGCCGACTCTTCTCCACCGCAACACCCTTTGGACCTCGACACGATGCTGCACGCGCGCCTTTCGACTCCCGCTCTTTCGTTCGCCGTGGCCGCGAGTTTGTTCGCGCTTTCCTGCGGCGGCAAGCAAGCGGAGGAGACGACGCTCACCGAGTCGAAGACCGTCGAGCCCGTCAAGCCGGTGCAGTTCGGCGCGACCGATGCGGAGCGCTTCGGCAAGTCCGCGAAGGACTTCGCGTCCGCGCCGGCCGCGAACGCGAACGCGAATGCGGCCTTCGACTACGACCTGCCGGAGGGCTGGGTCGCGTTGCCGCCGGCGCAGTTCCGCGAGGTCAACTTCCGTGTCGCGGGCGACCCGACCGCCGAGTGCTACATGACGACCCTCGGCGGCGGAGGCGGCGGGCTCGAGCCGAACGTCAATCGGTGGCGGCAGCAGCTCTCGCTCGCGCCGATGTCGGGTGAGCAGATCGCGCAGCTTCCTTCGACCACTTGGTTCGGCGCGCCCGCGACGCTCGTCGACATCGAAGGCGAGTGGACCGGCATGAGCGGCGAGCACTCGGCGAAGGACTGGCGCCTCGTCGGCCTGCTGCAGATTACGGGCGACCGCGCCCGCTTCCTCAAGATGACCGGCCCGCGCGAGGTGCTCGCGCGCGAGCTCGAGAACTTCAACCGCCTCGTCGCGTCGTTCCGCACCAAGAACTGAGGCTCCCATGCAACGCGTACTCGAACGCGCGCTCGCGATCTTCTCGTCCCTCGGTCTGAGCTGCGTGCTGCTGATCCTGCTGGCGATCCTGACCTGGCTGGGAACGCTGGAGCAGCAGCACACCGGGCTGTTCGAGGTGCAGCGCAAGTACTTCGAGTCGCTGTTCCTGGTGCACGAGTCCGGCGCCGTGCCGATTCCCCTTCCGGGCGCCGCGCTCGTGATGGGCGTGCTCTTCGTGAACCTGATCGTCGGCGGCATCGTGCGCCTGCGGCGCGGGTCGGCGACCCTCGGCGTGCTCGTCACGCACGTCGGCATCGCGCTGCTGATCGTCGCGGGCCTGATCAAGATGCGCTTCTCCGACGACGGGCACGTCACGCTCTTCGAAGGGCAAGCCTCGAACACGTTCCAGAGCTACCACCACTGGGAGGTGGCGGTGATCGAGCGGCTCGACGACGGGAAGCTGCGCGAGACGGTCGTGCCCGAGAGCGCGTTCACGTGGGCGACCGGTTCGAAGCCGTCGCGCATCCAGTGCGCCGAGTGGCCCTTCGAGCTCGAATTGCGCCATTTCCAGCCGAATTCCAACGTCGTGCCCAAGGGCCCGATGGTGCGCTCCGACCTGCCGACCGTCGACGGCTACGTACTCCTTTCCGAGCTCGCCGAGCCGGAGAACGAAGCCAACGTGGCCGGCCTGTACGCGACGGTCGTCGACAAGAAGGACGGCGCGAAGCGCGAGGCGCTGCTGTGGGGCTTGACGCGCGCGCCGCTCACGCTCGAACGCGAAGGCCGCACCTTCGGGCTCGAGCTGCGCCGGCAACAGTTCGTGATGCCGTTCACGATCAAGCTCGACGACTTCCGCAAGGAGGACCACCCGCGCATGAGCATGGCGAAGTCCTTCTCGAGCGACGTCACCGTCTTCGAGGATGGCTCGTCGCGCAACGTGCGCATCGAGATGAACGAGCCGCTGCGCTCCCAGGGACTCGTGCTCTACCAGGCGTCGTGGGGTCCGTCGAACGCACGCCCCGGCGACCCGCTGTTCTCCACTCTGGCGGTCGTGCGCAATCCCGCCGACCAGCACCCGCTGATCGCCTGCATCGTGATCGCCCTCGGCATGTTGCTGCACTTCGGACGCAAGCTGGTCCGCCACATTCGCATCGAAGCACAGAAGGCTTGAGAGCGGAATCCAAGTTGAACGCCATGAAGCACCTCTACCGCATTGCGGCCCTTCTGACGGCGCTGGTGTTGTTCGCGGGCGCGCTCTTCGCCGCGCCGCGCGGCGCGCAGAGCGAAACCCGGCGCACGGCGCCCTGGCCCGCGGGCGTGCTCGAACAGGCCGAGCACCTGCCGATCCAGGACGGCGGGCGCGTCAAACCGCTCAACACCTACGCGAGCTTCCTCGCGCTGCGCCTGAACGGCAAGCGCACGCTCGTGACGCCGAGCGGCGAGAAGCTGAAGCCGACCGCGTGGCTCCTCGACGTGCTGTTCTTCCCCGAGCAGGCCGCCGAGTACGAGGTGTTCATGGTGCAGGACAGCGCCGTGATCGACGCGCTGGGCCTTGAGCACGACGGCAAGCGCAAGCGCGACCGCTACTCGCTGCGCGAGCTGACGCCCGGCTTCGAGAAGCTGTTCGGGCTCGCGCGCCAGTACCGCCAGATCGAGGAGAAGCGTCGGACGACGTTGCAGGCGCAGATCGTCGCGCTCGCGCACAATCTCGACGAGTACAGCACGGTCGCCGGGCACGCGGATTTCGCGCGCGCAGTGCTTCCCGTCGGCAAGGGCGAAGCCGTGGCGAAGCTCTTCGACGGGCGCGAGAGCGTCGCCGTCAGCGACCTCGCGGCGAAGGGCGCGCAAGTCGCGGCGCTCGACGTCGAGCTCGCGGCCGACGCGAGCCGCACGCAGGACCGCGCTTCGATCGCGCAACTGCTCGGCGAGCTCGATCGATCCCTCGGCGCCTCCTGGTCGCTCGCGCTCTATCCGCCGCGCCGCAACGCGCCGGCCGACACCGCCTGGCTCTCCCCGGCCGAAGTCGTCTCGAACGGCTTCTCGAACCGCAACGCTTCCCCGGAACACGTCGAGATGCTCGCCTCGTTCGAGCGCGCCACGCGCTCGAGCGGCGACATGGCGGCCTTCGAGCGCGCCTTCGGCGAGTTCGCTTCGAAGTCGATCGCGATGGCGGACGCGCGCGGCGAGTTCGAGAAGGTCGACCTCGAGGTCAGCTACTACAAGGCGGACCTGCTCACGAAGGGCCTCGTGTTCTTCCTGCTCGCGTTCGTGCTCGCGGCGGCGATGTGGCTCGCGCCGCGCGTCAAGCTCCTCTACGCGGGCACGGGCGTCGCCGCGCTCGTGGGCCTCGGCTGCCTGATCGCCGCGATCGTCGTGCGCTGCATGATCCGCGACCGCCCGCCGGTCTCGACTCTCTACGAGACGATCCTGTTCGTGACCGCGGTCGGCGGTGTCGCGGCCCTGATCATGGAGTGGATCAACCGCCAGCGCCTCGCGCTCTCGGCGGCGGTCGTCATGGGCGCGCTCGGACTGTTCCTCGCCGGCCGCTACGAAGAGCTCGACAAGCGCGACACGATGCCGCAGCTCGTCGCCGTGCTCGACACCAACTTCTGGCTCGCCACACACGTCACGGCGATCACGATCGGCTACTCCGCGGGCCTGCTCGCGGCGCTGCTGGCCAACGCGAATCTGATCGCGGGCTTCTTCACGGGACGAGCTACCAAGCTCGCGCCGATGCGCAAAACGATCGCGCGCATGACCTACGGCGCGCTGTGCTTCGGACTGATCTTCTCAGTGGTCGGCACGATCCTCGGCGGCATCTGGGCCAACGAGAGCTGGGGCCGCTTCTGGGGCTGGGACCCCAAGGAGAACGGCGCTCTCCTGATCTGCCTCGCGCAGCTCGTGATCCTGCACGCGCGCCAAGGCGGATACCTGCGCGATTTCGGCATCGCGATGGCGACCGCCTTCCAAGGCACCGTGATCGCGTTCTCGTGGTTCGGCGTGAACCTGCTCGGCGTCGGCCTGCACAGCTACGGCTTCACGAGCGGCATCCACACCGCGCTGTGGTCCTACTACCTCGCGCAGTGGGGCCTGATCGGCGTCGCGGGCGCGCACTACCTGTGGGTCACGCGCGCGGCGATGGCGCCGGTGGCGGCGGATGCGAACAAGCTTGCTGGCCTGGGCAACGACGCCTCGATCTAGAACGCGGCGAGGCGGCTCGTTTCGATCGACGGGCGCGGGCGCCGACTAGCGTCGGTAATTCGCGCGCGCGCCGTGCCGCACGGCCTGGAAGCGCTACGGCACGACCACGAACTCCAGCGCGTTGCTGAGGTTGGTGGTCTTGGCCGCGGCGGGGTCGCGGTACCAGGCCTGCGCGTTGACCGGAGTTCCCGGAGCGAAAGGCGCGCCGAGCGAGAGCGGATTGGCGTTCAGGAACGCCAGCCAGTCCTGCGCGAACGCCCCGTCGCACTGACCCGCGACCCCGCCCGAATTCTGCGCCGGCATGCGCTGCGTCGGCGACTTCACGCACAGGTAGCTGGTGCTGTTCGGCGCCCACGGCGAGATCGCAGCGCCGCTCACTCCGTAGAAGAACAAGCCCTGCTTCTGACCTTCGACGCCGCTCGCGCCCAACGTGTAGCCGGAGCTCGCGGCGAGGCTCGGCGTTCCGTTCGCGCCGATCGCGGGGACGCAACCGCTCGAAGAGGTTCCCGCGGTGCAGTACACCTGCGGGCCGCTCGGGGCGATCGAGACGTTCGAGAACTCGACGTCGTTTTGACTGAACGAGTAGAACGCGATGGCGCCGGCCGTGATCGCGGGGTCGCTCACATCGAAGATCTGCACGCCGTCGCGGCGGATGACGACACGGCCCGGCGTGATGTCGAACTCGAACACGTAGGAGATGTTGTGCGCCCAGCCGGGAACGAGCGGCCCGGCGAGCGTCGAGACCCCGAGTCCATCCGTGCCGCCCCACAGGCCGTCGCGCGTGAACGACCCGGCGATCTTCTTCACCTTCATGCCGGCCTCGGCGACATCGTCGTTGACCGCGACCGGGTCGCCCCAGTTGTAGGACTGGGTCGTGCGCTTCCAGTCCAGCAACACGTGCTGCGTGGCCGACTGAAAGCTGAACGCGATCCCGATCAGGTCGTCGTCTCCGACTGGGAGCGCGCGCACAGTGGCCGTGAAGCTCGCCGTGTCCGGCAAGGTGAACGGACTCACCACCCAGCCTGGCCCGACGACGTGGCTCGAAGCCGTCTCTTCCATCCGGCACGTCGTCGGGATTGGATGGACCGTCGACCAGCGGGCGTAGGGATCGACCAAGGTCCAGCTCGTGACGTGGAGCTGCGCAACGGCAGGGCTCGCCGCAGCGGCAAGGAGCACGATCGAAGAGGCGACGCGGCGCAGGGGGCCGAAGTGAGTGCGCATGGAGACGGTCGAATCCGTAGGGCGTTGAGGAGGCGGGGCGCGGTCGGGGGCGACGCAGCTCCGCACCATTGAAATCCTGACCGGCGCTTCGCCGTTACAAGCTCCCCGCCGAGTTCACCCCAGCCGCCGCGCGTGAGAGACACGGCCTGCGCGTTCAGAGCCGCTGTCGCGAGGAGTACGCTGGCGCGCGAGGTCCCAAGGCCCGCCGCACAGGGCCCGCCGCACAGGGCCCGTCGCACAAGGCCCGCCGCACAGGACCCGCCGCACAGGGCCCGCCGCAACCGACGAAGCTAGTCTGAGCGGCGGCGGTCGCGCGAACGCCGCCGACCGCTCTCGTCCAGATTGCACGCGAATGGCGTTCTGTCCCACATGCACATGGGAATCTGCAGAAGGCTGGAGAGATGTTGAGTTCGACTCCTGCTGCGCCGAGGCGCCCACTGACCGCACTGGCGCCGTGCTTCCTCGCGCTCGCGGCGGCGTGCACGACAGCGCGCGAGCCGGCGCCGGCGCCGGTGCGTTGGATCGACCATCACGTGCACGTGCTGAGCCCGCGGCTCGTGAAGGACTGGAAGTCCCTGGGCGTGCCGTTTTCGCGGCCCGACGAGCACTACACGGGCCTCGACGCGCTCGTCGCGGCGGACGCGCTCGAAGGGGCGCTGCTCGTGCCGATGGCGCACTTCTACGCGTCGGGGGAGATGCGCGAAGCGCTCGAGCTCGACCTCGAGGCCGAGCGCGCCCGCACCCAGGCGGAGAACGACTACGTCGCGGAGCTCGCCTCGAACAGTCCGCTTCGCGCGGTCGCGCTCGCGTCGGTCGATCTGCTCCGGCCCTACGCGCTGGACGAGTTGCGGCGCGCGCGCGAGCGGCACGCGGTCGCCGGCGCGAAGCTCCACTTGCGCAGCGCGGGGTTCGACTTCGCCGCGCCCGAGCATCGCGAAGCGCTCGCGCGCGTCGCCGCGTGGGTCGCGAGCTTCGACGGGCTGCTCCTGTTGCACCTCGACGCCGACGACCGTCCGCTCGACGCGGCCGCGCTCGAGGCGACGCTGGAGCACGCCTTCGGTCCGCATCCGCACCTTCGCGTGCTCGTGGCGCACATGGGCGGCAGCGGCGGCTTCGACGCGCGCGTCCAGCGCAACTTCGACGCGTGCATGGACTGGCTCGCCGCCGAGCGCGCCCGCGGCCGGCCGCGGGCGGAGTTCCACTTCGACCTCTCCGCCGCGCTGATGCTGCGCGAGTCCGAAGGCGTCCCGGCGTCCTCCGACGCGGACTGCGCGGCGCTGGCGAGCGCGCTGCGCCGCCTGGGCTTCTCACGCGTGCACTTCGGCAGCGACTACCCGGTTTTCGCGCCGGACGAGCTCGCCCACGCGCTCGAAACGCGGCTAGGGCTCACGCGCCACGAGCTTCGACTCTTGCGGCTGTCGCGTGTTCGCGAGTTCTGGCATCCGGGCCAATTGGGGCCCGGCCGCTGACAGCGAGTTTCGCGACCGAGGAGTAGGCTGGTTCTCGGGACGGCGCTCGGGCGAACGCGCCGCCCCACTCTCGCCGAGGATGCGCGCAAGAGTCGCTTCGCGGCTCTGGCGCGGCCGAGTTTGCAGGAGGTGGAGACATGTTGAGAACAGCTCTCTGTGTGTCGATCTTTGCGCTGCCCGCCCTGGCCCAAATCGAGCTGTACATCGTCGAGGGCGCTGCCGCCGGCGACCGCTTCGGCACGGCGGTGCGCGCGGTGGGCGACGTGGACGCCGATGGCTTCGGAGACCTCGCGATCGGCGCGCCCGACAGCGACGCGGGCGCGCTGAACGGTGGGCAGGTCACTGTGATCTCGGGACGCACGCGCCAAGCGATCCGCACGTGGACCGGAATCGTCGCGCAGGGACGCTACGGAGCGTCGCTGGCGGCGTGTGGAGATCTGGACGGCGATGGGCGCGCCGATGTGGTCGTCGGCGCGCCGGGTTTGAACGGCGGTCCCAATGGCAGCGTGGAGGTGAGGAGCGGTGCGACGGGCGCCGTGCTGCACAGTTGGACGGACGCGCCGGGCTTCGGCGTGGCGCTGGCGGCGGACGGCGACGCCAACGGCGACGGCGTGAGCGACGTTCTCGTCGGCAGCTCGATCGCGAACGACGTGTGGCTCTTCGACGGTGCGAGCGGCGCGGTCCTGCGCCAGCATTCGCTGGGCGGAACCCAGTTCGGGGCCGCGGTGGCGTTTCTCGGCGACGTCACGGGCGACGGGCGCGACGAGTACGCGGCGAGCGACCTGGACACGTGGGGCCTCGTGCGCGTCTACCTGGGCAGCACGGGTGGAGTGCATTGGACGGTGAACGGAGGCTTCGGCGACGAGCTCGGCCAGTCGCTGGCCTCCGTCTCCGATCTCACCGGCGACGGCCTGCCGGAGCTGCTCGTGGGCGCGCGAGACGAAGGCAGCTTCGGCTCGGATGGTCGCGGCTATTTCAGCGTGCTCGACGGATCCACGGGCGCGGTCGTCGAGACGGTGCACGGCGCCAACCCGAACGACCACTTGGGAACCGCGCTCGCCGCGGCGGGCGACCTCGACAGCGACGGGAAAGGCGACTTCGTCGTCAGCCACGCCTGGCTGAGCGTGAGCGGCGCGGTGCAGGTGCGCCGCGGATCGGACCGCGCCGTCATCGCGAGCCTTCCGCCTCAGGCGTTGGACGACGTCTGGGGCGCCTCGCTCGCTTTCGGCGACGTCAGCGGCGACGGCCTTGCCGACATCCTCGTCGGCGCGCCGCTCGCAAACGGAAACGGCGCGGATTCCGGCGCCGTGTTCGTGTTCAGCGTCGTGCGCTCCCCCACCGTGTACTGCCAGAGCGAGACCAACTCGCTCGGCTGCGTCCCGGCGATCGGCTCGAGCGGCGTGTGCAGCGCGACTTCGGCGGCCGCGTTCGACGTGAGCGCGGCCAACGTGCTGAACAACAAGTCGGGCCTGCTCTTCTACGGCTTCAAGCCGCGCCAGACGCCCTTCCAAGGCGGGCACATGTGCATCGTCGCGCCGACGCAGCGCACTCCGCCGCAGAACTCGGGCGGCGCCGCTCCGCCAGCGAGCGATTGCTCGGGCGCCTTCAGCCTCGACTTCAACGCGCGCATCCAGAGCGGCGTCGATCCGCTGCTCGTCGCCGGCGAAGAGGTCTTCGCTCAGTACTGGTCGCGCGATCCCGCCGACGCGAGCACCACGAACCTCTCCGACGCCCTCGCTTTCCACATCG
>CALFYL010000394.1 GCA_937952135.1 uncultured Planctomycetia bacterium | reverse complement strand
CGTGGCGCAACGCGTCGCGATCCGCGCGATGCAGTCGCTGCCGATTCTGCAGTAGCGCGGGCCCGCCCCGTCGCGAACACGTCGCGACCAACTCGCGCGCCGGGAGCGGCCGCTGGCCCTCGAATCGCGGCCTTCGCACGCCTTCCGAAAGGGAAGTGTGTCCGGATCGTCAACTGGGGATAGCATCGCCCCATCGGCATCCGCGCGGGCACGGCCGAGCCCGCGGCGCCCCCGTCGTCGACTTCCCGTCCGCAACGCGAGGGCGTCTCTCTCACACGTCCCCGTTTCCCGGGAGAGCTCCCCATGAGCAATTCGCCTTGGCTTTTCGCAGCGGCAGGCGCACTGACGGCGTTCGCGAACCCCGCGCATTCCGCCCCCGCAAGTTTCAATCTCGCGCAACCCGGTCCGGCGCAGACGGACTCGATCGAAGCCGCCTTCGACGCGTGGAATGTCGAGAACGGCGGCGTCTGGCGGCTCTATCGCGATCCGCAGACCTCGCTTGCGCGTTGCATCTGGGGCGGTCGCGCCGCGGCGAACTGGACGCCGCGAACGGACGCTGAGTTCTTCACGCGCGCCCGCGAAGCGGTGCTCGCGACCGAGAACATCCACGGCGTCGACGTGAGCACGCTCGTCGACGATGCGGTGCACTTCCTGCCCCTCGCGAACGCCGGAAGCACGGACAAGATGAGCGTTCGGCTGCGGCAGTCCTTCGGCGGAGTCGCGGTCGACGGCGGCTGGGTCAATCTGCTCTTCGCGCGCGACGGCGCGGTGCTCTCGATCGACACCCAGGCCGTCCCGAAGCTCTCCGAGCTCGACACGACGCCGACGCTCGCCGCCGCGGAAGCTCAGCGGCTGGCCGCGGCCGAGTTCCAACGCGTGACGGGCGGCGCTCCCGAGCGGCTCTCCGAGCCGCGGACGCTGGTCGAGCGCGTCGTGCGCGACGGCGAGCTCGAAGCGCGCCTCGCGTGGGCCGTGACGGCCGAAAACACGCTGGAAAACGCGGTTCCGCAGGCCTTCGAGTTCCGCATCGACGCGCGCAGCGGCGAAGTGCTGTCGCGCAAGACGCTGACGCACGACTTCGATGTGTCGGGCACGGTGACCGCGATGGTCTCTCCGGGCCGGTTGCCCGATGTGCCCTACAACCCCCCCGCGGCGGAGCCGGTGCCCCACGTCCAGATCACGAGCGCCGCGGGCAACGTCACCACCGACGCGAACGGCAACTTCAACATCGTCGGCGCCACGGCGCCGCTGCAGATCACGGTCCAATTCACCGGTCCGTGGAGCCTCGGAACGAACTCCGGCGGCGCGACGTACAGCTTGACGACGATGCTGAACTCCCCGAGCGGGAACACGGTGCTGATGAACCCGAGCCCGAGCGAGCAGACCACGGCGCAGTCGAATGCGTATCTGTGGGTCAACCGCGTGCACGATTGGCTGAAACAGCTCAGTCCGACGAACACGCTCGTCGATTTCCAGTCGCGGACGAACACGAACCTCACCGGCGCCTGCAACGCCTACTACTCGGTCGCCGGGGGCTCGCAGTCGATCAACTTCTTCCGCGCCGGCTCGGCGGGCGGAACCACCTGCGCGAACATGGCCTTCTCGGCGGTGGTTGCGCACGAGCTCGGCCACTGGCTGAACGACGAGTTTTCGACGGGCAACGGCAGCGACGGCATGGGCGAGGGCATGGCCGACACCTACACCACGTACCTGCTCGACAGCCCGATCGTCGGCGAGGACTACTGCGGGCCCGGCTGTTTCGTGCGCACCGCGCTCAACATGCGCCAGTTCTGCGGCGACGGCAACGGCGGGTGCTACGGCGGCGTGCACGTCGACGGTGAAGTGCTCATGGGCGCGCTGTGGAAGGTGCGCGCGCGGCTGAAGACGACGCTCGGCGCGAGCGCGGGATCGCAGACCGCCGACAACCTCTTCAGCGCCTGGCTGCTGGCCTACGACGACAGCCAGATCGCGTCGGTGATCGAAGTGCACTGGCTCACGCTCGACGACGACGACGGGAACATCTTCAACGGCACGCCGAACTACCTCGACATCGACGGCGGCTTCCGCACGCAGGGTTTCCCCGGGGTCAACGCGACGCTGTGCCCGAACTTCGCGTCGTACTGCACGTCGAGCACGACCACGATCGGGTGCTCCCCGACGATGACCTTCTCGGGCACGCCGAGCGCCACGGCGACGTCGGGCTGCGATCTGTTGGTGTTCTCGGTCGACGGCCAGCGCACGGGTCTGATCTTCTACGGGATCAGCGGCCGCGTCGCGTTCCCCTGGACCGCGGGCAGCACCAGTTGGTTCTGCGTCAAGTCGCCGGTCCAACGCACCTTCGTGCAGAACTCCGGCGGCGCACCGGGCGCGTGCAACGGCAACCTCTCGGTCGACTGGAACAACTTCCGCCACATCTACCCCGGCGCGCTCGGAAACCCGGTCCAAGCCGGCCAAAAGATCCAGACGCAGGCGTGGTTCCGCGACCCGCCGGCGCCGAAGACCACGAACCTCTCCGACGCGATGGAGTTCACGGTCTGCCCGTAGGAGCGCTTCGAGACGTACCGAGCCAGAGCAAATTCTCCCCGCTAACCGCAGGACACGCGGCGCCACCGGGCCCTGCGCGGTTAGCGGGGAGAGTTTGCTCTGGCTCGGTACATCGCGTTGTCGGAGGTGGGCCTACCAGCCTCGGAAGACGACGGCCAATTCTGCGTAAGGCGCAGTTTCTGCCCCGTGTCGGCAGAGGCGCGAGGGGAATCGGGGCGCGCTGGGGCGCAATTGCGAGTTCGGTGCGCGCTTGGCTCGGGAATTGACTCCGCGCGCGCCCCGCTTCGGAATCTACACTGACGGGGAACCCGTCGGACTCCGCACCTCTCGCGACTCATCTCGGGGCTGACCCCACCTGGCCCGGGCGCTCCAACTCGAACCGCCGCCCCCGGGCTTTCGCGCAACGCGCCACCCGCACAAGGCACACCACCACCATGCAACGTCGACTCACGCTGTTCCTGACCGCCCTCGCCCTTCCCTGCATCGCCAACACCACGGCGCCCGCCGACAAGCTCGCCTTCGGACCGACCGCCGGCGCGACGATCTCGCGCGTCTGGACCATCGCCAACGAAGCCTCGCTCGACGACATGCAGGTCAGCTCGAACGGCAACCCCGTTCCGCTGCCGGGCGAGATGGAGATGACCCAGTCGATGACCAACGTGATCGAGGTCACCGACACCTTCGTCGAGCTGCGCGCCGGCGCGCCGAAGGTGCTCAAGCGCACCTTCGACAAGCTCTCGGGCGACGGCTCGATGTCGATGACCATGCCTCAGATGGGCGACAACTCGACCGAAATGTCCGCCGAGAGCGAGCTCGAAGGCAAGACGGTCAAGTTCACCTGGAACGAAGAGGAGGGCAAGTTCGACATCGCCTTCGAAGGCAGCGAGGGCGACGCGGAGCTGCTCGAGAAGCTGGTCGAGGACATGGACCTGCGCGACCTGCTGCCCGGCAAGGAAGTGGCGGTCGGCGACACCTGGACGCCCGAGCCGAACGCGCTGCGCGGCATGGTCGCGCCCGGCGGCTCGCTCGCGCTCAAGCCGCAGTCGGAGGCCGGCGGCATGGGTGGAATGGGTCCGGGCATGGAGCAAGCCGGCGACCTGGCGAGCATGCTGAACGCCGACTTCGAGGGCACGGTCAGCGCCGAGTACAAGGGCATCCGCGAAGTCGAGGGCGCCAAGCTCGGCGAGATCGTGATCACCTTCGACGTCACGACGGCGATGGACCTGACCGACGAGGTCGCCGACATGGCGCAGGACATGCCCGAGGGCATGGGCTCGATGGAAGTCGAGCGGCTCGACATCGAGTTCGCGTGGAAGGGTGAAGCGACGATCCTGTGGGACGTCGCCTCCGGCCACGTCGCGAGCGCGGAAGCGCACGGCGACCAGACGATGCGCGTCGACAGCGGCATGAAGATGTCGATGGGCGGCCAGAACATGTCGATCGAGACCGCCATGGAGATGTCCGGCAAGGTCGACACCACGCTCAAGGTCACGCGCGAGTGACGCGCGAGTTCGAACCCTCGACGCCTCGCTTGTGATGCGGATCGCTACACGAAAACGACTGGGAATTCTGCTGCTGGCGGCGCTCGCGATCCCCGCGAACGCCGCCAGCGACGCCTTGGAGAACGCGCGTACGCTCGCGGCCACGAACAAGTGGGCCGAGGTCGTCGCCGCCCTCGAGGAGCACCTGCGCTTCGCCGTCGCCGAGCCCGACGTCGACGACCTGATGGGCCAGGCGTTGACGAAGCTGGGGCGCAAGGACGAGGCGGCGTTCTTCCTCGACCGCGCGCTCGGCCAGTGGCCCGAGAGCGACAAGGAGTACGCGAAGGTCCGCAAGCGGCTGCTCGAGGCCGACCCGCTCACCACGCGGCGCGAAACGGCGCTCGCGAAGATCACGAAGACCCTGCTCGAGAGCGCGAAGGCGCTGCACGAGGGCGGGCACGTCGAGCGCGCGCTCGCGATCCTCGAGCGGCTGCAGCCGATCGCGCGGGGCGCGGAGCTGAGCGAGATCGTCGCGCTCTCGAGCGCGATCCGCTCGGCCACCGAGAAGGTCGACCTCGACAAGGTCGGCGACGGCGAACGGCCCGCGGACGGCTGGCCCGAGTACAAGTTCGAGAGCGAGCGCTACCTGTTCCGCGCCGACCTCGAACCGACGGTGACGGAGACTCTCGCCAAGACGATGGACGAGATCTTCGAGTACTACGTGCAGATCTACTTCGACGGCGACCGCAGCCGCCTCGATCCGCGGAAGGCGACGATCTTCGTGCATTCGTCGCACGCGGACATGGGCAAGAGCTTTCCGGGCGAGGGGCCGACGCCCGGAGGCTGGTGGTCGCCCGGCGAATGGCAGGTGCACTGCTACGACACGCGCGGCGATGCAGGAACGCTCGACGAGATGCTGTCGACTCTGTTCCACGAGGCGAGCCACCAGTTCATGACCATGCTCGCCGGGGGCGGCGGCACTCCGGCGTGGCTGAACGAGGGCACCTCGAGCTTCTTCGAAGGCGCGATCGCCATGGCCGACGGACGCGTGCTCTGGCCCGATGCGGCGCAGTCGCGCCTGCTCTCGCTCAACGACATGCTCAACGGCAAGTCGTACGGCGGACCGTCGCCGACCTTTCTCGAAGTGATCTCGTACAACAAGCCCGGCTCGTACGACCCGCCGTACTACCCGTGGGGCTGGGGGCTGGTGTACTTCCTCCAGCAGTACGAGGACCCGCAGACGCTCGAGTACACGTACCGGCCGAAGTACATCGAGTACCGCGACCAGGTGATCAAGAAGGGCGGCGAGCCGCGCGAGTTGTTCGAGCGGGTGTTCGTCGGCGCGGGCAAGCACACGACCGTGGCCGCCTTCGAGACCGAGTGGAAGCGCTGGATCCAGCAGTCGATCTATCCGCTGCATTTCGGCGCGCAGCGGCGCGATCTGCGCATGGCGGAGGTCCAGCGCTACCTCGACGCTGCGAAGGCCGCCGCGGCGGCGCCGAAACAAGCCAAGGTCAAGGAAGGCGAGTTGCTCCTGCGCGCGCTCGGCCACATCGAGTACGTGCGCTCGAAGATCGACGGCCCGGACAAGCCCGACGCGCAACTGCTGCTCGCGCAGGCGGACATCCTCGAACGCGTCGGCCGCACGCAGTCGACCGCGCCGCTGCTCGAGCAGTTACTCGAGATGGCGACGGACGGCCGTTGGGCGGCGGACGAGGAGGAGGTCGACAAGCTCGGCAAGCGCCTCTCGAAGCTCGACTCCAAGAACTCCGCGCTGCGCCTTGCGCAGGCGCGCTCGAAGAGCCTCGGCCGCATGGTGGGCGAGCTTCTCAACGCGTACGAGAAGTCGAAAACACCGGCGCCGCTGCGCAGCTACACGCTGGCGAGCGCCGTCTCCGCGGCGCTCGGCGAGGCCGGCGGGCTGGTCGAGCGCGCGAGCGACTTGCGACAACGGGCCTACGACGCCGGGTTGTTGCGCGGCGCCACGTACCGCCTCGATCCCCGGCGAGAGCTCTGGCGCACGATCCACACGAACGTCGAGACCAAGTTCGACACGGCGCCTGGCCGCGTCGAGCTCCAGGGCGTGCGCCCCGTCGGGCGCCTGTGCACCGCGACGCCGATCCGCGGCGAGTACGAGCTCCGCGCGCGGGTCACCCGCGTCGGAGAAGCCCCGATCGGCGCGCACCACGGTCTGGTCGTGTCGGGCACGCTCAACGGCGACTGGCTCGTCGTGACGCTCGACAACAACGGCAAGCTGTGGCTCAAACGGCTCCTCCTGCTGAACCGCGGCGAGGGCGTCGGTGTCAGCGACACGAACGTGAGCTACATCACGCTCCCCAATCCCCCCGCTCTCGACCAGGCCTTCGACTTCCTCGCGCGCGTGTCCCCGAGCGGCGTGATCGAAGTCACCGTCGCCGGCGACGGCCCGCACCTCTTCCAGGCGCCGCTCGCCATCCCCGCGGTCGGGTATGTCGGCGTGTACGTGAAGAACGGAAGCCTGCTCGTCGAGGACGCGGTCGTCGAAGTGATGCCGTAGTCGTCCGATGATCCGAGCTCCGCGCTTCGCGCCGCAGCGCCCCTTCCCCGCCTACGCGTACGTTCCGGGCGAGCATCCCCACCCCACCGGCGATCCGAAGGGGCATTCGTACCGCGAGACGCCGGAGCCCGCGGCGGCGTACCACGACCCGCGCGACTGGGAGCAGAACGACGACTACCTGTTCGGCGTCGACCTCTACAACCACGGCTACCTGTGGGAGGCGCACGAGGCGTGGGAAGGCCTGTGGCACAGCGCGAAGCACGACGCACTGCAGGCGGAGTTCCTGCAGGGCTTGATCCAGTGCGCGGCGGCGGCGCTCAAGGTGCGAATGAAGCAGCCGGCGGGCGTCGCGAAGCTCGCGGGGTTCGGGCTGGGGCGGCTGGCGCGCGTCGCGGAGCAGACCCGCGGCGAGTTCATGGGGCTCGACGTGCGAGCGTTCGTCGACGACTTCCGGGCGTTCGCGGAGTCTTCGCCGAGCGAGCCGGACGAGCGGCCACGGATCGCGCTGGGTTAGCGAACACGGCCGCGAGCAACGCTCGCACGAAGCGCGTCTGGGTGCGCGAGGGAACGCTCGAGGCGGGCGGAACGTGCAGGAAGACGGCCGGAATTCCGTGCTCGAGGCCCGCGCGGAGCAGCGCGTAGTACGTGCGCTCGCAGACGTAGCCGCCGGCGTCGTTCGAGAGGCGCACGTCGCCCGCGCCGGCTTCGCGCAGCGCTTCCGCCAGAGCTCGCACGTCGAGGTTCGTGCGCAACGTCGGACCCACGCTCGAGCCGACTTGCGCGCCCGCGACGCCGTCGTTGTCGGTGCGCTCGGTCGTGTAGCGTCCGCGCGCGCGCCTCTCGATGCGGAAGTACTCCGCGCGCTGCACGCCGAGGCCGAGGATCAGCACGGGCCTGCGGCGCGCGTGCTTGGCGACGAAGCGCTCGACCTCGCGCGGTGCGCCGCGGAACGACACGGGCAGCTCGCGCGAGACGACGCGAACGCCGCGCGGCGGATGGCGCTCGAGCGCGGCGGCGACGACTCGACTGGGGTTGAAACGGCGCTTCTCGAACGGCCCGAAGCCCGTCACCAGCACGAGCGGCTCGCTCGCGCGCGGAGCTCGGGCACGCACAGCTTGTTTTCGGCTCACGAACTCAAGCTAACCCCGCGGACGCGCGGCGGAAACGGCCCTGGGCTGCGGGTAGACTCCTCGCCCGCGTTGCACGGCGACGCGCGCTGTTCCGCGGCGCGCAGCGGCCCGTGCGCAGCTCGCGGACCGAAAAAAGGACAAACGCATGGCGCGCAAGGAAAAGGTGCTCGTCGCCAACGGCCAGGGGTTCTGGGGCGACTCGCTGCTCGGACCCATCCGGCTGTGCCGCGAAGGGCCGCTCGACTACCTCACGCTCGACTACCTGGCCGAGGTGACGATGAGCATCCTGCAGAAGCAGCGCCTGCGCGAACCGTCGCGGGGGTTCGCCACGGACTTCATCAAGATGATCGAGCGCACCGCGCCCGAGCTGGTGAAGAAGGGCATCAAGGTCGTCGCCAACGCGGGCGGCGTGAACCCGATGGCGTGCAAGGACGCGACCATCGCCGCGCTGCACAAACAGGGCTTCAAGGGCGTCAAGATCGCGGTCGTCGAGGGCGACGACATCTACGGGCAGCTCGACGAGCTGCTGGCCAGCGGCGAGACGCTCGCCAACATGGACACGGGCGCAGCGCTCGCGAGCGTGCGTGCGCGCGTGAGCAGCGCCAACGTGTACCTCGGCGCGTTCCCCACCGCCCAAGCGCTCGACCAAGGCGCGCAGATCGTGATCACCGGACGCGGCACGGACCCCGGGCTCGTGCTCGGCCCGCTGATCCACGAGTTCGGCTGGAAGCCCGACAATTACGACCTCATCGCGGCCGGCACGATCGCGGGTCACATCGTCGAGTGCGGCGCGCAGTGCACCGGCGGCAACTACGTCGACTGGCGCGCCGTGAAGAACATGGCGATGGTCGGCTACCCGATCGTCGAGGCCTACCCCGACGGCTCGTTCGTGATCACCAAGCACGAGGGCACGGGCGGGATGGTCACGCCGCGCTCGATCCTGCACCAGCTCGTGTACGAGATGGGCGATCCGAAGAACTACATCGGGCCGGACGGAACCGCGGACTTCACCTCGATCGCGATGGAGCAAGTCGGTCCCGATCGCGTGCGTATCACCGGCGCGCGCGGCGGACCGCCGACGCCGACCTACAAGGTCTCGATCAGCTACTCCGACGGCTGGAAGGCGCTCGGCCAACTCACGATCTGCGGCCCCGACGCGCTCGAGAAGGCCAAGCTGTGCGCCGAGATCGTCTGGAAGCGCCTGGAGTACGACGGCTGCGTGTTCGCTGAGTCCGAGAAGCTGGTCGAGTTCGTCGGCGCCAACGTGTGCCACGCCGGCATCGACGTCGCGGGCGCGAGCGAGCCGAGCGAAGTCGTGCTGCGCATCGGCGTGAAGGGCCAGGACAAGGCCAAGATCGATCGCTTCGGCTACGAGCTCGTTCCGCTCGTCACCAGCGGTCCTCCGGGAGTCACGGGCTTCGCCGGCGGTCGGCCGCACGCGACCGAGATCATCGGCTTCTGGCCGGCGCTCATGCGCAAGGACAAGGTCCGCACCAAGGTTTCGCTGTTCGAGAGTTAGGAGACGCATCCCATGCCGATCGTTTCGCTGTCCCGCATCGCCGACGCGCGCTCGGGCGACAAGGGTGAAGGCTCCAACGTGGGCGTGATGGCGCGCTCCGACGCCGCCTACGCGTTCTTGAAGAGCCGACTGACGACCGACGCGGTCAAGGCGCACATGCACGCGATCAATCTCGGGGCGGTGAAGCGCTACGAGTCGGACAGCCTGCGCGTGCTCAACTTCATCCTGGCCGACAGCCTGGGCGGCGGCGGCTCCGCGAGCCTCAAGACCGACGCCCAGGGCAAGACGCACGGCCTCGCGCTGCTGCGCATGAAGCTCGACGTGCCCGCCGACGTGCTGGCGTCAACGCCGGAGTGAACATGGGCGATCTGCTGTTGGAGCTCTCCGAGAAGGCGCGCCGCAACCCGCGGCGCATCGTGCTGCCCGAGTCGCAGGACGCGCGCGTGCGGCAGGCGGCGGCGACGTTGAAAGCGCAGGGCTTGTGCGAGCCGGTGCTGCTCGACGACGGACGCATGGGGTCGGCGCCCGCGGGCGTCGAGGTCGTGCGCGTGCAGCGCGACCCGCGGCTCGAGAAGTTCGCGGCGGAGTACTTCGAGCTGCGCAAGTCGAAGGGCGTGACGCTCGAGGAAGCGCGCAAGAAGCTCGTCGAGCCGCTGAACTTCGGCGCGATGCTCGTGCGCACGGGCGATTGCCACGGCGGCGTGTCGGGCAGCGAGGCGGCGACGGCGGATGTCCTGCGCGCGGGCCTGCAGATCGTCGGACTCGCGAAGGGCTGCAAGACGCTCTCGAGCTGCTTCCTGATGCTCTTGAAGGATCGCACGTACACGTACGGCGATTGCGGAGTCGTCCCGAACCCGACCGCCGAGCAGCTGGTCGACATCGCGATCGCTTCGGCGGAGAGCCATCGACGGCTCGTCGGAGAGTCGCCGCGCGTCGCGTTGCTCTCGTTCTCGACCAAGGGCTCGGCGACGCACCCCGACGTCGACAAGGTCGTGCAGGCGACCGCGATGTTGCGCAAGCGCGCGCCCCAGCTCACGTGCGACGGCGAGCTGCAACTCGACGCCGCCATCGTGCCCTCGGTCGCCGAGAAGAAGTGCCCCGGCTCGCCCCTCGCGGGCAAGGCGAACGTGCTGATCTTCCCGGACCTCGACGCCGGCAACATCGGCTACAAACTCACGCAACGCCTCGCGGGCGCAACCGCCCTCGGCCCGCTGGTCCAAGGCCTCCAACAACCCTTCATGGACCTCTCGCGCGGCTGCAGCGTCGAGGACATCGTGCACGTCGCAACGATCGCCGCAGTGCTGTCGAACAACTGAGATGTACCGAGCCAGAGCAAATTCTCCCCGCTAACTCCAGGAACGCGGTCATCTGCGCCCTTCGCGGAGTTAGCGGGGAGAATTTGCTCTGGCTCGGTACATCTCGCACGACGGGTATGCTGAACGGGTGAGGTGGAATCGCCACGAATCGTTGCTGGCCGCCGTTGACGCGCGGCGCGCGAGCCGCGGGGCAGCGTGGGTTCGCTATGGAGTGCGCGCGGGGTGCGGGACCTGCGCGCTGCTCGCGCTTGCTCAAGTGCTTCCGTTGCGCTCCGCGAGTGAAAACGGCGAAGTGCTCACTGTCGGCGCCCTCTACACCTGCGCGTTCTTGGCGCTTTCCGCGTCGGGAGCGATCGCGAGCGTCGTCGGCTGCCTGCTGTCGATGAGGCTCACTTCGCGCGCCGCGCTGGGCCTGGGGTTGAGCCTCGCGCCGTGGATCCTCGCGGCGCTGTATTTCGGGAGCACCAAGGCCTGAGATCGGCAGGCATGGAGACGACTGCGACGATCGAGGTCCGCGCGCTGAGCAAGCGCTACGGCGAGAACGTGGTGCTCGACGGGATCGACTTCCAGGTCGGGCCGGGCGAGATCCTCGGC
>CALFYL010000393.1 GCA_937952135.1 uncultured Planctomycetia bacterium | reverse complement strand
TGCGCGGCAAGGGCAACCCCGAGAGCTTCGAGTCGTGCAGCCACGGCGCGGGCCGGGCGCACTCGCGCACGAAGGCCAAGGCGATGTTCACGCTCGCGGACCACGAACGCATGACCGCGCACGTCGAATGCCGCAAGGACAGGGACGTGATCGACGAAACGCCCGCGGCGTACAAGTCGATCGACGCCGTGATGGAAGCGCAGAAGGACCTGGTCGAGATCGTGCACACGCTGCGGCAAGTCGTGTGCGTGAAGGGCTGATTCCATCCGTTGGGCCGTCCGTCCGCCGCCTGCACTGGGCGGACGGCCCGCACCCGCATCGCTCGAACTGCGACGCACCCCCCCGCCATGTCACGCCACGAAACCACCTCTCACTCGAGCGACGCCTCGCTCCTCACGCTCGACGGTTCGCGCGGCGAGGGCGGCGGCCAGATCCTGCGCAGCGCGCTGTCGCTCTCGCTCGTCACGGGCCGCCCGTTTCGCATCCACTCGATCCGCGCCGGGCGCGCGAAGCCGGGCCTGAAGCGCCAGCACCTCGCCGCCGTGCTCGCGGCGCAACGCGTCGGCAGCGCGCGCGTCGTCGGCGCCGAGCTCGGCGCGAGCGAGTTGCTCTTCGAACCCGCTGCGATCCAGACCGGCGTGCACCACTTCGCCGTGGGCTCGGCGGGAAGCGCGTGCCTCGTGCTGCATACCGTGCTGCCCGCGCTGTGGAGCGCGAGCGCGCCGTCGACGCTCGAGCTCGAAGGCGGCACGCACAACCCGCTCGCGCCGCCGGCGGATTTCCTGAGCGCGGCGTTCCTGCCCGTGCTCCGCCGCATGGGCCCCGACGTGCGGCTCGAGCTCGTCCGCCACGGCTTCTTTCCCGCGGGCGGCGGCAAGTTGCGTGTCGAGATCCGGCCCGCGCCGCTCTCTGCGCTCGAGCTGCTCGAGCGCGGCGCGCCGACCGAACACCGCGCGCGGGCGTTCGTCGCGCACTTGCCGCGGCACGTCGCCGAGCGCGAGCTCGATGTCGTGCGCCGCCGCCTCGCGTGGCGCGCCGAGCAGCTCGAAGTGGTCGAGATCGAGGACAGCCAAGGTCCCGGCAACGTGCTCTCGATCCAACTCGGCTTCGAGCACACAACCGAGCTCGTCACCGGCTTCGGCGAACGCGAGCTTCGCGCCGAGACCGTCGCCAACCGCGCTTCGGGCGCCGCCCGGCGCTTCCTCGCCCACGACGCGCCGGTTGGCGAACACCTCGCCGATCAGCTCGTGCTGCCCTTCGCCCTCGCGCGCTCCGGCCGCTTCCGCACGGTCCCGCTCACTCCGCACACGACCACGAACATCGAAGTCGTGCGCGAGTTCCTCGACCTTCCGATCCGCGTCGACAGCGACGCGAACGGCGCGACGGTCGCGTTCGGCTGAACGCGTCGCGCCGACCGCACCTGTTCGAGGCGGGCGCGACTACAAGGTCGGCTCGCTCTCCAACTCTTCGGCGATCGCGATCAGCGCGCCGCGAAGGCGAGGCGCGAGCCCCACAAGCTCGCCCTCGGGCAGCAGAGGCTGTAGCTCGGCTTGCAGTGCGGTGGCGTCGAGATTTTCGGCAGCCGTTCGCAACTCGCCAGCGAATCGACCGGGTGTCATCGACTTGATCTTGCCCAGCGCGGGAATCCTCGACTTGATTCCCCTGAGCCGTTCTTCGAGCGTCGCGCGGTCGAGCTTGGCGCCCATGCGAGTGCGGAGGAAGTAGACATCGAACAAGTCGCGGTGCAGCCGTCGCTCGTTCCAGGCCGCGAGCTTGTGAGCAAGGGCCAGCGATTTCTGCATGACGCGGACAACGTTGGAGGGCTGACCCTGCTCTGCCGCGAAGGCGGCGGTCGGCATAGGTTCCGACGGGCACGACTTCGACACACTCACTTCCACTTGAACGCGCGCCTCGTCCAGCGCCACGGTGGCACGCAGCACCTTTGAGTTCAGCGTGACCTCGACCTGCGCGTCTTCGAGCTCCCGAAGCGTGCGTTCGACGTCCTCGGCTACGTCCTTCTTCGAGTCGAAGGGTACGAACACATAGTCGATATCGGTCGTCGAACGCGGGCAGTCGAACAGGCGAAGCGCCATTCCGCCCTTGAGGATCGCATGCTGCGCGAACACCTCGCCGAAGCGGTGCATGATCCAGAGCATCAAGTCCTGATCGGTCGCGGGGCGTCGCGGCGGGGCGGTCATGGGAGTCGGAGTGTGTTGCGCGCGAAGGCGACGAAACGCGGGTTTCGATATCGTTCGAGGTACTTCTCCAGTCTCGACCGGTCGAGTCGCTCGAGCGCGACATCGCTTCGGATGTCGAACAACGCTCGCCGACTTCGCTGGTGGAACAGCAGCACGTCGAGCATCGCCTTCTCGGCGTCCGTGAAGCGTACGCCGTCGCGCACGCTCTCGCCGAAGCGGAGGGTCTCCGCGAGGCGGTGGTGCTCGATGCGTACTCCAAGTGCTTCATAGCGCGCTGAGGCGCCGCTGCGAATTGCGCTGATGGCTCGCACCGGTCGCGGGCCGATGACCAGCGCGCGCGCCAACACGGTCTCGAAGCTCACGGCGGAATCGGGGGCCAGTCGCTGACTCAGCGTCGGAAGATCGAAGTCAGGCGCAACGTAGAACCCCTTCGCGAACCGTTGCAGAGCCCCGACCTCGAGCAGTCGCTCGACGCGGCGGTAGAACGCCGCCCTGTGCGGCTCGGCCAAGGCGGTGCGCAGGTCCTTGGAGCTGAAAACGCCCCGCTGCGGCCCGCGCAGCCGCTCGACGACCTGGAGGTCCAGCGCCTCGTTCATAACGCGCGATAGTCTACAAAACTATAGACGATCATGCGCTATGAAATACGGCGGCGGCCTCACGGCCCGAAGCGCACCGCGAGCCCTTGCGTGAGGTTGAAGGAGTTGCCGCAGGCGTTGGCGGGGTCGCGGAAGCCGACTTGGAAGCGGCGCAGGTCGCCCGCGCCCCAGCCGCCTTGGGCCGCCAGTCCGGGCCCCCAAGTCGCGCTTCCGAGGGCGTCGGGGAGGCGCAGGCCGAGGCGCCGCAGGTTGCCGCCGGCGCAGCGCAGCCCGTCGCCGAAGGGAACTCCGGCGCCGCCGTTGAGCGCGCTCTCGCCCACGAAGAGGATCGCCGACTGACCCGGCAGGACGCCGCTCGCCTGGAAGGTCAGGTCGTTCGCGAGCAGGCTGGCGCTGCCCGAGGCCGAGAGGACCGCGCCCGCGCCAAGCGACGTCGGGCAGCCGGCGCCGGGAGCGCCGACCGTTCCGCAGGGACAGGCCGCGCCCGTGCCGTCGCCGGAGCAGAACGATCCGAGGATGCCGGAGCACCCGCCGCGGTAGACGTCGAGCTGCAGCGCGCTCGACGAACCGCTCACGACGGCGAGGTCCATCGCGCCGTCGCCGTTGAAGTCGCCCGTCGCCACGCGCTTTGCGTCCAGGAGGTCGATGCGCGGCGCGGTCGTGAAGCTGCCACCGTGGTTCCAGGTCACGATCAGACCTTCGTTCCACGGCGTGACGAGGTCGAGGTCCGAGTCGCCGTCGAAATCGGCTAGCGCGACGTCGAACTGCCCGTCGACGAGGTTCACGGTGAGCGGCGCGCCGAGCACGCCGCCGGTGTTCGGATAGACGCGCACCAGGCCGCTGTCGCGTCCGACGATCACCAAGTCGAGATCGCCGTCGCCATCCATGTCGCCCAGCTCCATGGAGATGACCGTGGGGTAGAAGATCGTCGTCGCGGTCGAGAACGCGCCGGCGCCGTTGTTCGCGGCGAGGCGGAAGTTGGGGTTCGGGCCGAAGGCGTCGCCAACCCCCACCATCCAGACGTCCAAGTCCGAGTCTCCGTCGAAGTCGCCGATCCGCACATCGCTCGGCCACACGGCGCTCTCGCTGTCGAGCGACATCGTGAGCGCGCCCGCGCTGTCGTTGTGAAACACCCGCAGCCGGTCGATGGACGCATCGGCGAGGGCGATGTCGAGATCTCCGTCCGCGTCGAGATCCCCCGCTGCGAGCGATCCGAGGAAGCTGGTCGCGCCGAGGTCGTACTCGACCGGCGTGAACACGCCCACCGGAGATTGGAGGAGCACGGTCAGCAGCCCGTCGTGCCCCAGCACCAGATCCAAGTGGCCATCGCCGTCGAGATCGCCCGCCGTCAGACCGTGCGGACGCACGGGCCGATCCACCGCGATCGTGAGCGGCGCACTCAGCGAGGCGCCCGGCTGCCCGTAGCGGATCGCGATCTCGCTCACGAGCGTTCCCGAAGTCACCACGTCGTCGAGTCCGTCGCCGTTCACGTCCGCGACCGTCAATCCCGCCTGCTGACCCGGAAGGCTCGCCGTGTGAACGGGCTCCAGACACGCCGTTTGCGCCACCGACTTCGCCGCCGCCACACTCAACACGACGCCAAGTGTCCAGACCCGCATGGAAGCTCCTCCGCTGCCGAGATTCGAAATCGATCCGCCCGCCGGACGCGAGCTTCGCACCGCTCCATGGACTTCGCCACTCCGGCGAGCGGTGGAATCGAGTTGCGAGCGCCAGGACGAGGCGCGCGCCCGATGGGACGCGTGGGACCGCCGACGGCGCGCGGAAGTTACGATCGAGGTCGTGTCGCTTCTCAGTTCACGGCGCCCGGCTTCGCGGCGCTCCCCCGCGCTTGCAAGCACCTTGTCGGTGGCGCTCGCAGCGTTCGGCTGCCGCGCGACGGATCCGGAGCCGCGGCCCGCGTCCGAAGCTCGCGCCGAAGCGCCGCCCGCGAAACCGCTGCAGGCCGAACCGATCGCCACGGACGCACCGATCGCCGAGCCAACGCCGCCGCCGGAATGGACGCGGCATGCGCGCGTCGAGAGCAACGCGGGGTCGTACGTGGTGCACGTCTCGCCGCCGCCGGAGGAGCTGCCGGACAACGAGGACTTCGAGCTGCGCGTGTGGATCGCGAGAGCGGCGGCGCCGCACGAGGTGGCGCGCGAAGTGAAGCTCGCGGTGGAAGCTTCGATGCCCGAGCACGGTCACGGCATGAACCGCACGCCGAAGATCGCGCGCGGCGAAGGCGGTGAATTCGTCGTGCAGGGCATGCTGTTCCACATGACCGGCCGCTGGGAGCTGTATTTCGACATCACTTCGGGCGCGCTGTCCGAGCGCGCGCAAGTCGACGTGCTCCTCGAATGAACTCGACGGCGGCGTGGTGGCTCGCGCTGGGCGCGGCGACGGCGGGCGTGGCGATGCAAGCGACGCCGACGCAGTTCGCCGAGCGGGATCTCAAACGCATCGCCACGCTGTCGCCGCTGCCTCCGGCGCCCGCGAACCCGACGAACGCGTTCGCCGACGACGAGCGGGCGGCGGAGTTCGGCCGGCGCTTGTTCTTCGACGCGCGCTTCTCGGCGAACGGCGCGGTGTCGTGCGCGACGTGCCACGATCCGCGGCTCGGCTTCGCGGACGGCAAACAGGTCGCGGAGACGCTCGGGCGCAGCGATCGGCACACGCCGAGCTTGTGGAACGTCGCCTACCAGCGCTGGTTCTTCTGGGACGGGCGCGCCGATTCTCTGTGGGCGCAGGCGGTGCAGCCGCTCGAGAACGAACTCGAGATGGGCGGCGATCGCGCCGCGCTCGCGCGCGAGCTAGCGGGCGATGTCGAGTTGAAGCGCGGCTACGAAGCGCTGTTCGGAGCGCTTCCGGACACTTCGCGGTGGCCCGAGCACGCGAAACCGATGCCCGATCGGCCCACGGATCCGCGCCACGTCGCGTGGAGGACGATGGACGCCGACGCGCAACGCGCCGCGAGCCGCGTGGCCGCGAACTTCGGCAAAGCGCTCGAGGCCTACGAGCGCAAGCTCGTGCGACGCACCTCCCCGTTCGACCGCTTCGCGAAGGCTCTCGCGGAACAAGACCCCGCGGCCTCGGAGCTTCTCGAGCCCGCCGCGCAGCGCGGCCTCGCGCTGTTCCTCGGCAAGGGCAACTGCCGTTCGTGCCACGGCGGGCCGAACTTCAGCGACGGGGAGTTCCACAACATCGGCGTGCCGCCGCTCGCCGGTGGCAAGCCGACCGACGCCGCGCGCTTCGAAGGTGCGCGCGCCGTGCTGGAGGACCCGTTCAACGCGCGTTCGGAGTTCAGCGACGCTCGCGAGGGCGCGCAGGCGCTCAAGCTGGAGACGCTGGAGCGCAATCCGCAGAGCTTCGGCGAGTTCCGCACGCCGAGCCTGCGCAACGTCGCGCTCGCCCCGCCCTTCATGCACCAGGGCCAGTTCGCCACGCTGCGCGACGTGCTGCACTTCTATTCGACGCTCGAAGGCGCGACCCAGGTCGGCCATCACCAGGAACAGACGCTGCAGCCGTTGAAGCTGAGCGCGGCGGAGATCGACGAGCTGGTGGCGTTCCTCGAAGCGCTCACCGGCGATCCGCCCGACGAGCGTTGGGTCTCGGCGCCGTGAAGCGTGCGCTATGGTGCGCGCGATGAGCGACGCCAGCGCCCGAGTCACGGTCTTCGTGCCGACGTGGAACGCCGGCGCGCGGCTCGACGAGGTGCTCGCGGCGGTCCGCTCGCAGCGCACGAAGCGGCGCGTCGTGTTGCGCGCGACGGATTCGGGTTCGAGCGACGGAACACTCGCCGTGCTCGCCAAACACGGGGTCGCGGTCGAGCGCATCGCGAAGCGCGAGTTCGACCACGGCGCGACGCGCGGCCGCGCGATCCTCGCGAGCGACACCGAGTTCGTCGTGCTGCTCACGCAGGACGCCAAGCCCTTCGACGAGCACTGGCTGGACGAACTGCTCGCGCCCTTCGACGACCCGCGCGTCGCGGGCGCATGGTCCCGTCAAATTGCGCGGCCGAGCTGCCATCCGTTCAAGCGCGCGAGCCTCGCGGCGCACTTCGGACCGGACGACGCGCGCGTGATCGAGCCGTTGACGCTCGCGCAGTGGAACGAGCTCTCCCCCGCCGAGCGGCTGGCGCGTTTGGGCTTCGACGACGTGTCGAGCGCCGTGCGCCGCAGCGCCGTCGAGCGCGTGCCGTTTCCGAGCACTCCCTTTGGCGAAGACATGCTCTGGGCGCGCGCGGCGCTGCTCGGCGGCTGGCGACTCGCGTTCGCCGGACGTTCGAAGGTCGAGCACTCGCACGAGCTGACTTGGTCCGAGCTCACGCGCCGCGTCGAGCAGTCCTACTCGCTGCGCCGGCGCGTCGCGGGCGACGAGCCGTTCTCCGCGGGCGTGGCGCGCAGCGTCTACCTCGCCGCGCGCGGCAACTTGCGCGTCGCGCTCCGCGGCGAGGGACTCTCGCCGCTCGCGCGCCTCTCCGCCGCCGCGCAAGCGCTGCCCTTCGCGTACTTACAGATCGCGTCCGCTCGCCGCGGCGCGCGCGCGGCGCGTTACGAGCCTCCGACAGCGAGCTGAAGCCCGGCGTCAGCGCAGCGTTTTCGCCTCCGCCTTCTCGAGGACCTCCCCCGCGCGCGCCGCCGAAAGACGCGCCGGCGGCGCGCGGCTTCCGCGAAAGAGCTCGGTGCGCGCCGCGCGACGCGAGACGCGTTCCGCGCGCGCCGCGGTGCACGCAGGGCGGTTACGATTTCGGGAGTCGTCGACACGGCATCGGGATTCGACGATTCGACACTGCGTCACCAAGAGAAGGACTCCAGCCTCCGCCATGGGATTCAACGTCCGTCGTTTCGCCGCGCTCGCGGCCGCCGCAGCCGCGCTGGTCAGTGTCACCAAGGCCCACGAGGACGACGGAAAGGTGCGCGACAAGCTCCCCGCGTACCAGGGCCGCGGCGTGCGCACCGGCGCTCCGAGCGTGCTGCGACCGGGCTCGACGAACCAGCCGCTGCCGTTCACCTCGAACGGCGTCCAGTTGATGAGCTGGCTCACGCTGCACGATCTCGGCGGCGCGGACAACGCGAACAGCCTGTGGGGCTACACGTCGCCGTCCGGCCGCGAGTACGCGATGCTCGGACTGTCGAACGGCACCGCGTTCGTCGAGATAACCAACCCCGGCGCGCCGCAAATCGTCTCGTTCCAAGCCGGCCCGAACAGCCTGTGGCGCGACGTGCGCAAGTACCAGCAGTTCGCGTACGCGGTCAGCGAAGGCGGCGGCGGCATCCAGGTCTTCGACCTCACGCAGATCGACGCGGGCGTCGTCACGCTCGTCGGCAACGTCACGACGGGCGGCGAGATCGCGACGCACACGGTGTGCGTCGACGAGGACAGCGGCTTCCTGTACCGCGCCGGCGGCGGCTCGAACGGGCTGCGCATCTACAGCCTCGCGAACCCGGCGAACCCGACCTTCGTGGCGAGCTGGGGCACGCGCTACGTGCACGAAGTGAGCGTTTTCACCTACACGTCCGGACCGTACGCGAACCGGCAGATCGCGATCGCGTGCAGCGGCTACAACGGCGGCAACACGGCGACGGGCATCGACTTCATCGACGTCACCAACAAGTCGAACCTGGTGGTGCTCAAGAACCTCCAGTACTCGAACGCGCGCTACTCGCACCAGGCCTGGCCGTCGGCCGACATGCGCTACCTCTACCTCAACGACGAGAAGGACGAGGTCAACGGACAGCCGACGCTGACGAAGGTGTTCGACATCCAGAACTTGTCGAATCCGATCGAGCGCCCGGGCTTCACCAACGGCAACCCGGCGATCGGCCACAACCTGTACGTGAAGGGCGACCGCATGTACCAGGCGAACTACCGCAGCGGCCTGCGCGTGATCGACATCTCGTCGCCGCTCGCGCCGACGGAGGTCGCCTGGTTCGACACCTTCCCCGAGAACGACCTGCCGGCCTTCAACGGGCTGTGGAACGTCTATCCGTACTTCGCCAGCGGGCTGATCATCGGCAGCGACATCGAGCGCGGCCTGTTCGTGTGGTGGGAAGGCGCGCCGCTCGTCGACGCGGACTTGCCGAATGGCGCGCCGAACGCTCTATCGCCCGTCGGCGACACGGTGGCCGTCAGCTTGACCGAGGCGGCGCCGGGTCAATACTCGCCCGGCAGCGCGAAACTGCACTACAACGCGGGCGCGGGTTGGGTGAGCGCGCCGCTCGCGAACCTCGGCGGCCTCGATTTCGAGGCCCAATTCCCGGCGCTTCCGTGCGGCGCCGCGGTGCAGTGGTACGTGAGCGCGGACTCCACCAACGGCTTCACCTGGACCGAGCCCGTGGGCGCGCCGACGAACGTGCACGCCTCGATCGCGGCGGCGAATGTCTCCGTGCTGCTTCAGGACGACTTTGAAGGCGCCACCACGAACTGGCTCGGCTTCGCAACGGGCGACAACGCCACCAGCGGCGGCTGGGTGCGCAACAACCCGGTCGGAACGCCGACGCAGCCCGAGGACGACCACACCGAAGGCGGGCTCAACTGCTGGCTCACGGGCAACGCGCTCGCGATCCTCACGCCCGACGCCGGCGACGTCGACGGCGGACGGACCTCGCTGGTGTCGCCGAAACTCTCGCTCGGCGGGAGCGTCGATCCGTACGTGCAGTTCTGGCTGTGGTACTCGAACGGCGACGGCGCGAACCCGAACGAGGACGTCTTCGACGTCACGATCTCGACCAACAACGGCGGCGACTACCAGCACTGCTACAGCATCGGTCCCGCGGGCCCGGACACCGAGGGCGGATGGCGCTTGCACCAGTTCCGCATCCGCGACTACGCGACGCCGACGCAAGGCGTGCGCGTGCGCTTCGTGGCGAGCGACGTGAACGGCGACTCGCGCGTGGAGGCGGCGATCGACGACTTGACGGTGTTCGACGTCCTCCAGTGCTCGCCGACGCCGGTTGCGTATTGCACGGCGAAGCCGAACAGCCAGGGCTGCACGCCCGCGATCGCGTCGAGCGGAGTTCCGAGCGCGAGCAGTGCGGCGAACTTCGACGTCACGTGCTCCAACGTCATCAACCAGAAGGGCGGCACGTTGTTCTACGGCGCGACGCCGACGAACACGCCGTTCCAGGGCGGCATCAAGTGCGTGGCCTCGCCGGTGCGGCGGACGGGCGTGCAGAATTCGGGCGGCAACTCCGGGCCCGACGACTGCTCGGGCGTGCTGAGCGTGAATTTCAACGCGCGCATCCAGAGCGGCATCGACGCGGCGCTGGTCCCCGGCGCGACGGTGTTCGCGCAGTTCTGGTACCGCGACGGCGCCGACTCGACCGGCTTCGGCACGGGCCTCTCCGACGCGCTGCAGTTCACGATCGGGCTGTGACGGAACGGGCTCGCGGACCGGCCGCGGCCGCGGGGGGATCGGGCCAATTTTAAGCGCCAAAAGTGGCGCTTTAGGTTGATTTTTCGGCTCTGAGCGCCGAAATTGTCACCTATGAAGAGCGCGCTCAGGCCCCTGGAGACCGATTCGGCCGTGCTGGCGGAGCTCGGGAAGCGGCTCGCCGCGCGGCGGCTCGAGCGCAACCTGACGCAGGCCGAGCTCGCCGCGGAGGCGGGCCTTTCGAAGCGCACGGTGCTGCGGCTGGAGAGCGGCGAATCGACGCAGCTCACGAACCTCGTCCGGGTGCTTCGCGCGCTCGACTTGCAGGGCGCCCTCACGGCGCTCGTGCCCGCGGCCGGCGCGCGTCCGCTCGAGCAACTTCACTCCGCGGGCAAGCGTCGCAAGCGCGCGTCCCGGCGCGGAACACGCGCGGGGTCCGACCCGGGCTCGGGTGCGAAGACGCGCTCGGAGTGGACGTGGAACGACGCGGCGTCCGACGCGCCCGAGGAGCGCGCGTGACCACGGTCGCGGAAGTGCGGCTGTGGGGCCGGACGATCGGCGCGGCATCGGTGGAGGGTCCGGGGGCGGTCGCGGCCTTCGAGTACACGCCCGAGTTCGCGCGCAGCGGCATCGAAGTCGCGCCGCTCGCGATGCCGCTCTCGACGCAGGTCTACCGCTTCCCCGAGCTCGGCGCGGCGGCCTTCCACGGGTTGCCCGGCTTGCTCGCGGACTCGCTGCCCGACAAGTTCGGCAACGCGGTGATCGATGCGTGGCTCGCGAGCCAGGGGCGGCTGCCGGGCGAGATCGATGCGGTCGAGCGCCTGTGCTACACGGGCGCGCGAGGCATGGGCGCGCTCGAGTTCCGGCCAGCGCGGGGGCCGCAGGTCGATCAGTCGGCGGCGGTGCACGTCGCTGCACTGGTCGAGCTCGCGTCCGAAGTGTTGCGCGGCCGCGAAGGTCTGCAGACGTCCTTCGCCGATCCGGACAAGGAGCACGCGCTGCGCGAGATCCTGCGCGTCGGATCGTCGGCGGGCGGAGCGCGCGCCAAGGCCGTGATTGCGTGGAATCCGGACACGAACGAGGTGCGCTCGGGCCAGGTCAAGGCGCCGGCGGGCTTCGAGTACTGGCTGCTGAAGTTCGACGGGGTCGCGAACAACCGCGACCGCGAGCTCGCCGACCCGCGCGGCTACGGCGCGATCGAGTACGCCTATTCGCTCATGGCGCGCGCCGCGGGCATCCACATGAACGACTGCCGGCTGTTCGAGGAGCACGGCCGGCGCCACTTCATGACGCACCGCTTCGACCGCCTCGACGGCGGCGAGAAGCTCCACATGCAATCGCTCGGCGCGCTCGCGCACCTCGATTTCGACCTCGCCGGCGCGCACTCCTACGAGCAGGCGCTGCTCGTCCTTCGCCGGCTCGGCCTCCCGACGGCCGACGTCGAGGAGCAGTTCCGTCGCATGTGCTTCAACGTCGTCGCACGCAACCAGGACGACCACGTCAAGAACATCGCGTTCCTGATGGACAAGCGCGGCGAATGGTCGCTCGCGCCGGCCTTCGACCTCAACTACAGCTTCAATCCCGCGGGGGCTTGGACGTCGAAGCACCAGATGACGATCAACGGCAAGCGCGACGGCTTCACGCTCGACGACTTGCGCGCCACCGCCGCCGTGGCGTCGTTGCAGCGCGGCCGCGAGCGCGCCTTGCTCGCCGAAGTCACCGCCGCCGTGGCGCGGTGGCGCGAGTTCGCCGACCTCGCCGCCGTTCCCGCGGAACGCGCCGACGCCATCGCTGCGACCCATCGGCTCGAGTTGAGCGGCCGCGGATAGCCAGACCCGCGTTCATGGAACGAGCGCGATGTACCGAGCCAGAGCAAATTCTCCCCGCTAACCGTCGAACGCAGGCGCGTCGACCGGCTCGACGCGGTTAGCGGGGAGAATTTGCTCTGGCTCGGTACATCGCTATCGTTCGGCGATGCTCCTGCGGATCGCTGCTTTCGTCCTCGGCGCCCTCCTCGCGTCCGCTCAACCGACGTCCCAGGCGGCGCCCGTTCCGTCGCCGCTCGAGGCGAGTTTCGCAGCCGCCGCGGCGGACCCGGCGCAGATCGTCCCGCTGCTCTTCGAAGCGAGCGCGCAGCTTCCGAAGCTCGACGCGGCCGTGGGTCACGCGCTCGCCGACCGCCTGGAACCCTTCGCCCGGCGGGCGTTCTTCTCCCCTGAAGCGTTGCCGGGCAGCGACCGGCTCGGATTCACGACGCACAAGCTCGCGAGCGGCGAACTGCCCGGCGCCATCGCCAAGCGCTATCGCTTCGGCGCGGGGCTGCTGAAGTACTGGAACGCGGGCTACGACGAGCGCCGCGTCGCCGCGGGCAAGGAGCTCAAGGTGCTCGACCTCTCGAAGAGCTCGCTCCAAGCCATCGTCGACAAGGCGCGCTTTCGCCTGTCGCTGTGGGTGCAGGTTCCCAGCGGCGAATGGCTGCTCGCGATGTACGTGCCCGTCGGCATCGGCGCCGCCGAATCGACCACGCCCAGCGGAACGACGACGATCACGAGCCGCGTTCGCGACCCGCAGTGGACGCACCCGGTCACGCGCGAGGTTTTCCCGCACGGCCATCCCGAGAACGTGCTGGGCGGGTACTGGATCGCGCTCGATTCGGGCCCGCTGGGCGGCCGCACGGGGATCGGCTTGCACGGCTACACCGGTGCGCCTGCGCCGGATTGGATCGAACGCGGCGCGTCGAACGGCTGTGTCCGGATGCTGCAGGCCGACATCGACCGGCTGTTCGAGATCGCGCTCGACGGCACGCGCGTCGTGCTCACGCCGTGACCGCGCGCTGACGAGCGCCGCCCGCACCCGTCGCGCCTCCGACCGCGCGCGCGAGCGTGAAGTTCGGAACTTTCTCGAGAACGCTGTCGATGTTTCGCGCGCGCTTTCGTCCAGCGGACCGAGCCCGCGGAAAGCGGCCGAGTTCCGGCCAGCACCGATCGGGCGCGCAGCGACGACGATTCGCTTCCAACCAAGGAGACAGACATGGCGACCTTCATGATCCTCTTGCACGACAACCCCGCGACGCTGAGCGCGAGCACGATCACCCCCGAGCAGATGCAGGCCTGCATCGCGGAGTACCAGGCTTGGGCGGGCAAGCTCGCGGGCCAGGGCCGGCTGGTGGGCGGCGAGAAGCTCAAGGAGGACGGCGGGAAGGTGATGAGCGCGGTTGGCGGCAAGCCGCGCGTGGTCGACGGGCACTACGCCGAGGCGAAGGAAGTGATCGGCGGGTACTTCACGATCCAGGCCGACAACTACGACCACGCGGTGGAGCTGTGCCTCGATCACCCGCACCTCAAGTACGGCGCGCGCATCGAGGTGCGCGAAGTCGATCCGACGTGAGCGAGCCCGCGGCGCCTGGTGGGCCTGCGGCATCTGGTGGGCCTGCGGCATCTGGTGGGCCTGCGGCGCCTAGTGGGCCTGCGGCGCAGGGTGAGAGCGTCGGCGCGCTGGTCGAGGGGCTGTTTCGCCGCGAGGCGGGACGGCTCGTAGCTCGACTGGCGCGCATCTTCGGCGCGGCGAGCTTGGAGCTCGCCGAGGACGTCGTGCAGGACGCGCTGCTCAAGGCGCTGCGCAACTGGTCGATCAACGGCACGCCGAGCGATCCGCACGCGTGGCTCGTGCGCGTCGCGAAGAACCTCGCGATCGATCGAGTGCGGCGCGACGCGCGGCTGGCGTCGAAAGAAGGGGAGCTCGAGGCCTGGGACGAACGAGCCGACGCCGAGGCGCGCGCGCCGGCGCACGACGACGTCGACGACGAGCTCGCGATGATGTTCGCCTGCTGCCACCAGGAGCTGTCGCGCGACGCGCGCGTGGCGCTGACACTGAAGACCGTGGGCGGCTTCGGCGTGCCCGAGATCGCGCGCGCCTTTCTCGAGAGCGAGGCGGCGGCGGCGCAGCGCCTGGTGCGCGCGAAGGCGAAGCTGCGCGAAACGCGCGTCGAGATCGCGTGTCCGAGCGGGCCAGAGCTCGCGGCGCGGCTCGATTCGGTGCAGGACGTCGTGTACTTCATGCTTGCCGAAGGACTGGCGGCGCACCGCGGAGACGCGCTCCTTCGCGTCGATCTGGTGCGCGAGGCGCTGCGGCTCGCCAGCCAGCTCGCGCGCAGCGAGCTCACGGCCACGTCGCGCACTCACGCGCTGGCCGCGCTAGCGCACTTCCACGCTTCGCGCATTCCCGCGCGCGTCGACGACTCCGGCGGAATCCTGCTGCTCGAGGAGCAGGATCGCACCAAGTGGAACCGCGCGTCGATCGCGCGCGGCTTCGAGCACTTGCGCTGCGCGGCTCGAGGCGACGAACTGAGCGAGTTCCACCTCGAAGCTGGGATCGCGTCGCAACATGCGCTCGCGGCGACGTGGGACGACACCGATTGGCGCGCGATCCTCGGCTGGTACGACTTGCTCGCGGCGCGCAACGCCTCGCCGATCGTGCTGCTCAACCGAGCCGTGGCTGTCGGAAAGGTCCACGGCGCCAGCGCCGGCTTGCGCGAACTCGCGGCGATCGAGAACGCGCCGGCCCTCGCGCACTACCACCTGCGGCCTTCGATCAAGGGCGAGCTGCTGCGCCAGCTCGGCCGCCGCGCGGAAGCCGTCGACGCATTGCGAGAGGCGCTTCGACTGTGCCAGTCCGGGGCCGAGCGCGCATTCCTCGAACGCAAGTTGGCGGCGCTCGAACGTTGAACCGCGCGGAGCGCTCGTCGAGCGTGCCGAGCTTCGAGCGCGCTATCTTGCGGCGCAGCGTGGAACGAACGAGCGGACTTGGGCTGGCCTCGGGAATCGGGCTCGTCGCGTCGAGCATGATCGGGGTCGGCGTGCTGGCGTCCGCCGGATGGGCCGCGCGCGTGCTCGGGCCGGGCGAGATCCTGCTCACGTGGGTGGTCGGCGGCGCGATCGCGATGGTCGGGGCGCGCGCCTACGCGGGACTCGCGGAACTGATTCCGCGCTCCGGAGGCGAGTACCGCTTCCTCTCCGATCTTCTGCACCCGTCGATCGGCTACATGGCCGGCTGGACCTCGCTCGTGCTCGGCTTCGCCGCACCCGTCGCGTTTTGCGCGGCCATGGCGGACGCCTACGCCGAAACGCTCGCCGATCTTCCGGCGCATTCGGTCGGCATCTCGATCATCGTCGGCGTGAGTCTGCTCGCGATGCTCTCGTCGCGCGTGTCGCAGCGCGTTCAGGATCTGCTCGCCTTCGCGAAACTCGCGCTGCTGGCGGGCTTCGTCGGCGTCGGGATCGCGCTGGGATCGAGCGAGTGGCCGACCTGGTCGCCCGACGAGCCCCGCGACGGGTTTCCACTGCCCGACTTCTTTGGCCAGTTGCTGTGGGTCGCCGTCGCGTACTCCGGCTGGAACACGGCCGTCTATGCCGCCGAGGAGTTCCGCGAGCCGCGCCGCACGGTCCCGCGCGCCATGGTGCTCGGCACGTTGCTCGTGATGGGTCTGTACCTGCTCGTGAACTGGGTCTTCGTCGCCAACCTCGATCGCGCAGCGCTCGCGTCGTGGCGCGAGGCAGGAGGAGACGACAGCCGGACGACGCTCGGCCACTTGATCGTCTTGGAACTCGTCGGTCCGCTCGGCGCGAGCATGATGTCCGCATTCGTCGTGCTGGCGATGGTCTCGTCCACCAGCGCCTTCACCCTCGCCGGCCCGCACGTGTTCGCCGCCATGGCGCGCGACGGCGTGGTGTCGCGCGTCTTCGCCGCCCCCACCGGAGCGCCGCCGCTCGTCGCCACGCTGCTGCAAGGTGCGATCGCGCTTGCACTGCTGCTCACGCACACGTTCGACTTGCTCGTCGAGAACGTCGGCGCCGTGCTGACGTTCGTGACCGCGCTCACGTCGCTCGCGCTCGTGCGCGCGCGCTTCGCCCCGCCGCCGGGTGTGGACGCGCGCTCCATCGCGCCGCTGGCCGTCGCGAGCGCGCTGGTCTACTTCGCCGCCTCCGCCTACACGCTGTGGGCCGCCGCGGCCGCGCGCCCCGAGCGGCTGCTGTGGATCGGTCTGGTCGTCGCGGTTGCGGTGGCAGCAGCGATGTACCGAGCCAGAGCAAATTCTCCCCGCTAATCGAACGGAGCGGGGTCGGACCGGCGGTCCTGCGATTAGCGGGGAGAATTTGCTCTGGCTCGGTACGTCGCGTTAGCGCAGGCGCGCGATCAGCGCCTTGTTCAGCGCCACGTACTCGTCCTTGATGCCGCCCTGCGCCTTCTCGGCCAGCGCCATCGACTCTTCCGCAGCGGCGATCGCGGCCTTCTTGTCGCCCAGCTTCGCGAGGATCAGACCCTTGCGGTAGATCATCCAGAAAGCGCCCGGCTGCTCGGTGATGCCCGCCTCGATCCAGCCGAGCGCCTTCTTCAGGTCGAGGTCGTGCTCGTAGTAGAACATCGCCGCCGCGAAGTACGGCTTCTTGCCCTCGGCCGCCATCGCCGCCTCGATCTGCGGCAAGAGCACCTTCTTCACGTCGACTTCGATCTTCACCGGCACGCGCGTCTTGTCCCAGGTGAGGTTGAGCGTCGCCGACGCGTCGCGCAGGTCGCCGACGCCGATCTCGAAGGTCTCCACGCTCTCGGCGAGGTTCACGGGCTTCGCCTTGACGCGCACGAGGTCGTCTTTCGCGTCGTACTCGTAGGAGCCCCACTTGCCCGTGACCTTGCTCAAGATCACGGTCCACTCCGCGGCTTCGGGGATCGTGTACAGCGCGTACGTGCCGGCCGGAACGTCCGCGCCGCCGAACTTGACGTCGGTGCTGAAGCTGATCGAGGTCGCGGTGTTCGCGCCGGTGCGCCAGACCTGACCGAAAGGCACGAGCTCGCCGAAGATCTTGCGGCCCTTCACGCTCGGTCGGTTGTAGGCCACGGCGACGTCCGTGAGTCCGACGCGCTGCTCGAGCTTGCCGGCCGGGCTGGCGGCGGGGAAATCGATCTTCGGCGGGTTCTGAGCAACGGCGGGCGCGGCGAAAGCGCTCGCGAGCGCAACGAGGAACAAGGGACGCAACAGAGTGGTGATCATGGTTCTGCCTCGGGGAGTTGGGCTGGGTGTCGAGAGTCGGTTCTGGCCGTCTTCGCGCCTCATGGTCACGTCGCGCCGCGCCATTGCAACCGTCCGGCGCGCCGCACGTGGGCAGGATCAGCCCCGCGCAACGGAGTTCGAGCTCGAACCAGCGGGCGTGAGACGCGCTGGGCCCAGCGGCACGATCCGTGCGGCGCCGCGAAGGCGCGGCCCCACACGAAGCACGATTCGCCGCGCGCCGTCCCCGCCGACATCGGCCGCCCCCTCCGCCACCCATCGCCCCCAATCGCACCGGCTGCGACACTGTCGCTAGCCTCGCGGGTTGCACGCGACCTCCCCGCTCCTCGCGCGCGAGAGAATTCCGACCATGCCCATGCCCACGCTGCTCCTCGCCTACGTCCCCGCGTTCGTCGCCGCGCTCGTCCCCACGCTCGTCGCCGCCGGCATCGCCCTCGTCGCGACGGCGCCGCAGAAGCCCTCGATCGCGTGGACGGCGCGCTGGGACGACGCCTTCGCGGACGCCGCGCAGAACAAGAAGGTCGTGTTCCTCGCGCTCAACATGGACGGCGAGGCGGCGAACGACCGCATGGTGAGCAAGGTCTACACCGACCCCAAGATCGTCGCGGCGTCGAAGCTGACCGTGAACCTGCCGGCGTCGCGCTTCGAGCACGCGGCCGACGGCAAGCCCTGCACGCGCTTCGGTGGCCTCACTTGCCTCGAGCACCGGCGCATCGAGGGCGCCGCGCGCGACAACGTGCTCAAGACCGACGCGGCGGGCTACACGGTCGCTCCGCAGCACATCTTCCTCTCGGGCGACGGCAAAGTGCTGTTGTCGGTGCCCTACGAAGTCAGCGTGCAGGAGCTCGAGTGGTGCTTCCACGAAGCGCTCGTGGCCGTCGATCCGGAAGCGGCGAAGAAGATCGCCGTCAGCGGGCGCGCTCCACGGCGGCTGGTCCAAGGCGGCGTGTTCGACCCGAGCGCGATTCCGGGCGCGAACCTCGCGCCGCCGACGCGCGAGGAGGTGCTCGCGATCGTCAAGGAGATGCGCGCGAGCATGTGGAGCGCCTCGCGGGTGCAGAACATTCAACGCCTGCTGCTCTCGTCGGAGCCCGAGGCGATCGAGCAGATCGAGTCCGAGCTGAAGAACGAGCTCTTCGGCCGGCGCGGATGGCTCCAAGGCGCCCCCGGAGGCGCCGGCGGACCGGACGCCGCGCAGTTGGGCGATTACAAGGACCGCCTGATGCACGGGATCGGCGTCCTGTCGCCGACGGCGTATTGGAAGCTCGTCGCGAGCTACCTCGAGCACGGCGAGGAGCAGCTGCGCCATGAGGCGATCGTCGCGCTCGAGCAACTCGCGGCGCCGGAGTCCGTCGGGGCGATCGCCAAGGCGATCTCGAAGGAGAAGGTTCCGGCGCTGCGCAAGGACCTGTACCGCGCCCTGGGGAGCGCGGGCGCCGGAGACGAAAAGGCGCGCAAGACGTTGCTCAAGGCGCTGACGGCCGAGAAGGACGAGCTCGCGCGGCGCAACGCGTTGTTCGCGCTCGGGTGGCTCGCGCCGGCGGCGGAGAGCGACAAGGCGCTCGAGGAGGCGCTGGCGAAGGGGACGGCCGAGGAGCGTTCGGCGGCGGGGCTCGCGGCGGCGTTGTCGCGCAACGAGGCGTGGCTCGAGCGCGTCCGGCTCGCGGAGTCGGCGGAGGAGAATCCCGAGGTCAAGGAGTGCCTCGCGGCGGCGCTCGGGGTGCTCCAGGGCGCCGGGCTGACCACCCTCCGGCCGCTGGTGCGGAAAGTTTGTGGCGACGAAATCGAGCGCGAAAAGCTGTTCGGGGTCGCGCAGGGCTAGGGAGCTGGGGGCCGCGCTCGCGCGGCACTACCCAAGTCGCCCCGCCGGTGGATACTTGGACGGTAGCGGGACCGTCATCGAGCGGCGCCCTCCCCGGCAGGTTCTCCAGGAGTCCCCCATGCGTTTCGTCTCGCTCTCGGCGCCCTGCATCGCGGCCATCGCAGCGCTCGCGACCGCGCAGGCGCCCTCCGCGCACGACAAAGCCGCGCTTCGCGACCAGCTTTTCAGCCTCGACGCTCAGTTCGTCGCCGCGCGAGCACAGGGCCAGGGCGAAGCGCAACTCGGGGCGCTCCTCGCCCAACGCGCGGCGCTGGTCGAGCAACTGGGCGGCGGCGATCCGGCCCGCGCCGCCCGCGCCGCGCAGTCGGCCGTCGCCGCGCAACTGCACACCTCGCCGTCCGGCGCGTTGCGCGCGTCCACCGCGCTTCCTCCCGGCGCCGTCCCCACCGCGCAGTCGTTCAACTTCACGCCGAACCTCGCGATCGTCGACGGCGCGCTCGTCACCGACACCCAGACCGTCAGCGGTGCGAGCGGCTACCTCTGGGACGTCGATCTGTTCGTCGACATCAGCCACACCTGGTGCGGCGATCTCGACATCCAGCTCATCGCACCTTCGGGCAAGCGCGTGACGATCGTGACCGACGTCGCCGAGGGCTTCGCCGACGTGTTCCGCGGCACGCTGTTCGACGATTCGCCCGACGCGCCGGCCTGGTCCTACCCGCACTTTGGCGGTTTCGCGTCGCCGCTGCTCAACCCCGAAGGCGCGCTGCACTGGCTGGCGGGCGAGAATCCCAACGGGAACTGGAAGCTCGAGATCCGCGACGACGCCCTCGGCGACGTGGGCGTGCTGCACAGCTGGCGCCTCGACCTCACGACGCTCGACGCCCCGCCGCACGGCAGCCAGGCGCCGCTGGTGACGACCTCGACGCCCGGAATGAACATCCCGGACTTCACGCCGACCGGCGATTCCATCGCGATTTCCGGGCTCTCCACGAACCTCTCCGAGGTGCGCGTGTTCGTGAACTTCACGCACGCCTGGAACTCCGATCTGCGCTTCGACCTCGTCGGGCCGAACGGACGGCGCGCGCGCCTCAGCACCTTCAACGGCGGCGCGCTCGACAACGTCTTCGCGGGCACGAACTTCTTCGACCGCATGGGACGGCTGGTGCCGACTCCCAACCCGCTGCTCGACCAGCCGGTCGACAGCTATCCGTTCGTGAACAACATCGCCGCGCTGCAGGGGCAGCCCGAGGGCACGCTCACGTCGTTCATCGGCGACGATCCGAACGGTGTGTGGCGGCTCGAGTTCGTCGACACGGTCGGCGGCTTCACGGGCGCGCTCGTGCGCTGGGACCTCTCGCTCACCACGTACCTGCCCTACGTGCCGCCGCCGGTTGCCTACTGCGCGCCGCTCGGGCCGAGCGCCGGTGGATGCATGCCGACGATCAGCGCCACCGCGAACCCCGATGCCGCGCACTCGAACGTGTGCCTGATCTCGGTCGCGAACGTCGACGGTCAGCGCAGCGGGATCCTCTACTACGGCGCGCAAGGGCCGACGCTGAAGAGCTGGTGCGCGGGCGGCGTGGGCAACAGCAAGATGTGCGTGAAGGCGCCGACGCAGCGCACGAGCGCGCAGAACACCGGCGGCACGCTGAACCAGTGCGACGGCTCGCTGATGCTCGACTGGAACGTCTGGCAGCTTGCGCACCCCAGTTCGCTCGGCAACCCCTGGTTCGCGGGCTCGCAAGCGCACGTCCAGGGTTGGTTCCGCTCGCCGGCGGATTGCAAGACAACGTTTCTCACCCAGGCGATCGAGCTCACGTACCAGCCCTGAACTTCGCGCCCCTGCGCGCCCGAAAAGGCGTGCTGAGTCCACCGGGCGCACGCTGATTCCAACGCGCTTCTCGTCCCCAGGCCGTGCGCGGGCCGGCCGCGGGTTCAACCCTTGACCGCTCGCGAGCCGACGGATTAACGTCGCTCCCCGTGTCCATGTCGACCCGCATCCTTCGAACGCTGCTCCTGGCGCTCGTGCTTCCCGCCCTGCTCGCTCCGAGCGGCTGGTCGGCGCGCGTCTGCCTGTGCAGCTTGTTCGGCGGGCTCTCGGACACGGAAGCGTGCTGCGCGACGCAAGAGCCCGTGCTCCCGCCCGCGCCCGCGTGCACGTCCGCATCGGACGATGGACTCGACTGTTGCAGCGGCGGCGACGAGCGCAAGTCGCCCGCTGAAAACGGCGCGGCGTGCAGCCACGGCAGCGACGACGCTTGCTGCCGTTTGCTCGAGGCCGGCGACATCGAGCTCGCCTGGTCGGCGGCGGACAGCGTGAAGCTGCCGTTCGTCGCGCCCGCGGCGCCGCTCGACGTGCTCCCGCCCGCGCCGCAGCCGCAGTTGCGTCTCGCCCACGCTTGCACGCATTCGCTCGCGCCTCCACGCGCGAGCACGCCGCTGCCGCTCCGCATCTAGACCGCTCCGCGAGTGTGCGTGCGGTCCGCGGGAGCATCGACGCTCCGACGAGGCCGCTTGGACCTTCCAAGTCCTCCACTTCGGAGTCGTCATGTCTGTCTTCCTCCGGTGGCGCGAGTCCCGCCACCCACGCGCTGCGAGCGCGTCCACCTGGACTCTCCTGTTGTTGACGGCGAGCGCGTGCTCGTCTCCCGCGCGGCTCTCGATCGACGACGCGCAACTCGCCTCGGCGGCCGGCGCCCGACATTCCGTCGAGGATGTCGAGCGCGCGCTCGAGCTCGCGAACCTCGAGCCGCTCTCGATCCCGATCCCGCCGCCGCCGAGCGAAGTCCGTCCGGACCAGCCCGAGTTCTGGCAGGCGTGCGCATTCGCGTGGAATCCCGAGCTGCGCCAGATGCGCCGCCGCGTGCGCGAGCTGCGCGCGCTGACGCGCTCCGCGGGCCAGCCGGGCCCGATCATGGGCCAGGGGATGATGTTCGACATCGAGAACCCCGACGCCGAGTTCGAGGTCCAGGCGATGGTCGATGTGTTCGGCCTGCTCGGCGTCGGACCCTCGGCCGCGGCGCGCGAACTCGCGCGAGCCGAGGTGCGCGCCGCCGTGGCGCAGCTCGAAGCGCGTGCTTGGGCGCTGCGCTTCCAAGTCGATCGCGCGCGCGTCGAGATCGCGGCCGCGAAGGCGCTCGAGACGGCGATGAGCGGCCTGTACGAGGACGCCGTGCAGACGCTGCCGCGCATCGAGATCCTCTCGCGCCGCGGCTGGATCGGCGCCGGCATGACCGAGGGCGCGCTGGCGGCGCTGCACATGGTCGAGCACCGCCAGGCGATGGCGCGCGCCGAAGTGGCGCGAAGGCGCGCCGAGCTCGCGGATCTGTGCGGAATCGACTCGGCGCACCCGGCCTTCGACGAGCTGCAAGGCGGCGTCATCGACCGCTTCCGGCCCGACGATCTCGAGTGGAGCGCTCCGACGGCGCAGGAACTGCTCGGCGCGCTGCCCGAGCTGCGCGCGAGGAAACTCGAGCTCGCGCTGGCCGAAGCCGAACTGCAGCGCGAAGCGCGCGAGCGCTGGCCCAACCTGCGCGTAGGCCCGCGCGCCGTCGTCATGCCCGACGACACGTTCCTCGGACCCATGTTCGGCATCGACATCCCCTGGCCGGGATCGCTGGACGGACGCATCGACGCGGCGCGCGAGCGGCGCGACGCGGCGTACGAAGCCCTCGAAGACGGCCTCGTGATGGCGCGCACGCGCCTCGATCGAGCGCAGCGAGTCTGGGACGAGTCGCTCGCGCTCCGCGACGAGCACGCGCCCGAGACCGATCGCTCGATCGCTCGCATGCTCCTCTCGGCGCGCGCGGCGTTCCTCGTCGACCCCGAGCGGCTCGAGCCCTGGTCGCGCGCGCTGGGGGAGCGAGTCGAGAGCTTGAGCAACCTCGTCCGAGCGCGAGCGGACCTCGTGCTCGCGTGGCTCGACTGGCAAGAGGCCTGCGGCGCCCGCGACGGCGCGGAGGTGTCGCTGTGAGCCAAGTTCAAGCCGACATCGACCTGGGCGCTCTCGCGCGAAACGCTCCAACGCTTCCGCCGCCCAGGCGCAGCAAGCTGCGCATCGCGGTCCCCGCGGCCATCCTGCTCGCGTTCCTCGCCGTGCTCGCATCGACGCTCGACGACCTGTGGCGCGGATCGGTCGAAGTCACCGTGGTGCGCCCGCAAGTCGTCGACGCCTCGAGCACGGCGGCCAGCGGAACTCCGCTGTTCCAGGCCGCCGGCTGGATCGAGCCCGATCCGTTCGCCATCGAGGTCACGGCGCTCGCGCCGGGAGTCGTGCGCGACATGCTGGTGCAGCAGTCGGACGTCGTCGCAAAGGACCAGGTCGTGGCGCGCTTGATCGAGCGCGACGCGCAGCTCGCGTGCGACAGCGCCGAGGCGATGCTCGCCGAAGCGGATGCCGAGCTCGAGCGCGCCGAGGCCGAGTCGCGCGCAGCGCAGGCGAACTTCGACGCGGCGCTCTCGGTGACCGAGATGGCCGCGAGCTCGCGCGCGAACCTCGAGGGCAAGCGCGCGGAGGCGGTCCATCGCGAGCAGGCCGTGGCCGGCGGCGTCGCCCAAGTGAAGGCGGCCGAAGCCGAAGTCGAGCTGCAACGCGAACTCGCCGCCGCGGGCGCAACGGGTCCGCGGCAAGTGGAGCTCGCGGAGGCGCGGCTCGCGGAAATGGCCGCGAATCTCGAGGTCCTGCGCGCGGACTCCGCCCTCGCGGCCGCGGAGGCGCGCAAGGCGCAGGCGTCCGACGAACGCGCGCAACGCGACCTCGAGCTGCGCATCGACGAGCGCCAGAAGGTCGAGACGGCGCGCGCGATGGTCGGCGCGGCCAAGGCGAAGCGCGCGGCCGTTGCCGTGAGCTGCGACGAGGCGAGGTTGCGCCTCGCGCGCATGGAGGTGCGCTCGCCCGCCGCGGGGGTCGTGCTCGAGCGGCTCGCGACGGCCGGCACGACGCTCGAGGGCGAGCGCGCGGTCGTGTGCACGCTCTACGACCCGCAGTCGATGCGCGTGCGAGTCGACGTGCCGCAGGGCGAAGTCGGCAAGGTCGGCGTCGGCATGAAGGTCGACGTGCTCGCGGACTCGCGGCCGAGCCAGCCCTATCGCGGCGAGGTGATCCGCCTCGTGCACAAGGCCGACATCCAGAAGGTCACGCTCCAGGTGCACGTGAAGCTCGCGGACGCGGACACGCTCTTGCGGCCCGAGATGCTCGTGCAAGCGCGCTTTTTGGCGCTGGGCGGCGTTCAGGAGGGTTCGCAGGCGGCGGGCGAGGTGAGCATGGTGCTCGTCCCCGCGAGGCTCGTCGAAGGCGGCGCGGTGTGGATCGTGGAAGGCGCGACGCGCACGGCCGTGAAGCGGCGCGTCGAGCTCGGTGCGGCGCGCGGCGAGCTCGTCGAGGTGCGTTCGGGGATCAATGCCTCGGACAAGCTGATCGATGCGGGACGCGAAGGTTTGAGCGAAGGAGCGCGGGTCACGATCCGCGGAGAGTGACGAACATGGCCTTCATCGAACTTCGCAACGTGACCAAGACCTACCGCAAGGGCGAGCATGTCGTCACGCCGCTCGCGGACGTGTCGCTCGACATCGACCAGGGCGCGTTCTGCGTGCTGCTCGGGCCCTCGGGCTCGGGCAAGACGACGCTGATGAACCTGATCGCGGCGATCGACCGCGCCGACAACGGCGAGCTGCGCGTCGCCGGCGCCGACCTGATGAAGATGGGCGCGAGCGCGCTCGCCGACTGGCGCGCGCAGCACGTCGGCTACATCTTCCAGCAGTCGAACCTCGTGCCCGTGCTCACGGCCTATGAGAACGTCGAGTTGCCGCTGTGGCTGATGCCGCTGTCGCGCGCGGAGCGCCACCAGCGCGTCAGCCTCGCGCTCGCGGCGGTCGGGCTCACCGACCGCGCGGAGCACCTGCCGAAGCAGCTCTCGGGCGGCCAGGAGCAACGCGTCGCCATCGCGCGCGCCATCGTCGCCGACCCGCCGCTGCTCGTGGCCGACGAGCCCACGGGCAACCTCGACCACGAATCGGCGCTGGGCGTGCTGACGCTGCTCGATCGCCTCAACCGCGAGCGCGGCAAGACGATCGTGATGGTCACCCACGACCCGCGCGCCGCGGAGCACGGAACGCGGCGCTTCACGCTCGACAAGGGCGTCTTGAGCGAGCTCACGCAGGAGGTCGCGCCGTGAAACTGCTGAAACTCACGCTGAAGAACCTGCGCCGGCGGCCGATGCGCACGGCGCTCACCCTCGCGGGCGTCGCGTGCGCGATGCTGTTGCTCGTGCTCGTCGAGAGCTTGAGCGGCGGCCTCGACCGCGCGCTGAGCGGTTCGGAAGCCGCGCGCACGCTGATCGTGTACCGCCTCAACCGCTACTGCCCGCAGACCTCGTTTCTGCCGGAGTACTACGAGCAGCACATCTCGAAGCTCGACGGCGTCGCGAGCGTGCTGCCGGTCAAGATCTACCTCAACAACTGCCGCGCGAGCCTGGACATCGTCTCGTTCAACGGCGTTCCGGCGGAGAAGCTGCGCGGCTCGCGCTCGTTCGAGATGCTCGACGGCGACTACGACCGCT
>CALFYL010000392.1 GCA_937952135.1 uncultured Planctomycetia bacterium | reverse complement strand
CGCGCCGCGATGGTCGCGCACAGAGCTGCAAGCACGATCGAGCTGAGGAAAGTCGCCTTCATGGATTTCTTGATTCGCGTTGAGGGGAGTGAGGAAAGTCGTGAGTTGAAACATTCACTGGGAATGGAGTTGCACGAACTCCACCAACCTCTCCCTGACGCGTGCGGTTGCGGGTGCGCGCGGCTGGGCGGAGCGGGTGGACCGTTCGCGACTGCGAGCTAGGTTTGCCGCTGAAGTCGGTCACGAGTTCCAAGAAAGTCGGATTGCGGAGCACGCCGCATCGCAGATCCAAGTGGACGACCCCCGCGGGACGCGACCGACGCCGACTGCGTGGTGAAGGCTCGCCGACGGACATGCTCCCGCGGAGCGCTCCCCGAGCCTGGCGCTCTCCGCGGGGTCGGACTGGTGAGTCGCGCGAGTCGCGCTGGCCTCGCGGCTCGGACGCCCTTGATCGCGATTGAGTCCGATGGCCCCCTCGCGGAACGCGTGGAGGGTCCTGTTCGGCCGCGCGCTCGGCGAATCCGAGCCATTATCGCAGGCGCGCGACGTCCGGTTGCCCGACATGAACTCACACACCCGACCCGGCTCTGCGGAGGAACTGTTGGGCCAGACCGCGTGGCGGCGGTCGCTCGTGGCGACGCGGATCACTTCGCGCAGGACACTTGGCTGAGAGCGCTGCGGACGCCTGCCCAACGGGGAAGTGATGAGCACAGCCAGCGCTCGTGGCTCGCCGCGATTGCTCGCAACCTCGCCGCGAGCGCGGCGCTCGCACGGGCCCGCCGCTCGGCGCGCGACGCCGGAGCAGAAGGTCCGTGCTTCGAATCCACCCGGACGTACCAATTTTGCGCGGCAAAAAAGACGCGGGTGCATCTTGCAAGAACTGTGGTTGGCGAGCGCCGTTCAGGCCCACGGCCTCGACCGCGGCGGCGGGGTGGGCGACCCGTGGTCGGGCGGCGTGCACGTCCCCACGCAACCCGCGCCCGCCTCCCGGCAACTCCCTTATCTCGCGAAGTACCGCGTCCCGCGCCGTTCGCCGGTCGTGTGCAGCTTCTTGGCCTCGATCGTGCGGACGATGGGCAGCGCGAGTTCCTTGGTCGTGGTCCCCAGCGCCTTGCCGATCTGCTCGACGGACTGGCCGGGTTTTTTTTTGGCGACGTAGGCGACGACAGCCTCACCTATCTTGGCCACGTCCTCGGGCGTGCGCTTCGCGGGCTTGCCGTGGCGCTTCGGAGCAGCGATGGGGGAGGGCGCACCGCTCTTTGCGGGACGACCGGGTCCGCGCTTAGCAGGCGCGGTCGGGAGTGCTGAAAGACTTCTCAGGCCCGGGAAACCTGCGCGCGCCAACGGACCGCACTCCGTCGTTCTCGAGTTCTTGCCCGAGTCGCGCGCCCGCAGGTCGTCGCGGTGACGCCTTTTTTTGTGCTTCGCTGCAACTTCGCGACGCCAACGCGAACTAACACGTCGACCGCCACCCCACCCAGCATTGGCCGGACGTCGAGCCGCCGCAGCCAGCCACGTCGCAGACGTCGGCGCAGTCAACTCGTCGAGTAGGGGCCGCGGCGCCCGTCTACTCCTCCCCCCACGAGACCCTCAATGCGATTCTCCCCGAACTGGCCCTTCCAACCCCTTCGCCTTCGCTTCGAGGCACTTCGCGCTCTCGCAGTGCTGCTGTGCCTGTCCACGGGCGATCTGGCGGCCGCGCAGACTCCGTCGTGCGTCAGCCCTCCGATTGGCGCCACCCTGTGGTCCAACCCCGCAAGCTGGCCCGGCGGCGTGGTGCCCGGGCCAGGCGCCTGTGAGTCCATCCCCGTCGGCACGACGATGTATCTGGACGTCGCGACCACCGCGCCGCTCGCTGAACTCGAGATCCACGGCACTCTCATCGTGCCATGCGGCACTCACACGCTTCAGGCATCGAACATCTTGGTGATGGGAAGCCTGCTCGCCGGCACTCAGTCCACGCCGTACTCGGGCTCGCTCACCATTCGTTTGCTGCCTGGGCCGTTGTGCGACGCGACGAAGGAAGAACAGACCCTGGCTGTCGAGCACGGTGGCGTGCTGCAGCTCGCTGGAATCCCCTACGGCCCGACTTGGACACGCTTGTCGTTGACCGCGCCTGCCGCACCGACGATGCCGACGCAGCGCCTCGACCTGCAGTCCGTCGTTTCCTGGCTGCCGAACCAAGAGGTCGTTATCGCCTCGACGGACTTCGACCAGAATCAGGCCGAAACTCGCACGATCCACTCGACCGGCGGGAACTCGATCAAAGTCAACGGCGGCCTCGCCTTTCCCCACTGGGGCGCAACGGAGGGCCTCGCCTACGACCCGATCGGCATCGAAGAGCGCGCTGAGGTCGGGCTGCTCTCTCGTTCGATCGTCATCGAGGGCACGCCGTACGCGACCGGGACCGGAATGTCAGGCGGGCACGTGATCTTCCGCCATCCGATGGGTGGGATGATCCCGCGCGGCGAACTGTCGTGGGTCCAGTTCAAGGACCTTGGGAAGCAAGGCGTGCTGGGCAAGTATCCGGTGCATTTCCACCAGATCGGGAACGCCGCCGGCTCGTTCGTCAGCAGTTGCAGCATCCGCACGAGCTTCAACCGCGCCGTCGCCATCCACACGACGCAAGGCGTCGTCGTTTCGCAGAACGTCGCGTACGACGTCATCGGGCACGCCTACTACTTCGAGGATGACCCGGCTCAGAACTGCACGATGAGCTACAACCTCGGCGTCGTCACCAAGCCGGGCGTGGTGCTCACGTCCGACGCGCAGCCGGCCACGTTCTGGCTCCACAGTCCGAACAACTTCGTGCAGCGCAACGCAGCGGCGGGTTCGAGCGCCTACGGCTTCTGGATCGACACCGATTCGGGCGATCCATCGCCGTGGGGAACGGGACAGTTCTTCGAGAACGTCTCCCACTCCAACGGCAAGAGCGGCTTCTACCAGGACGAGACGCGGCCCAAGCCCATCCCTGAGTCCGTGTTCGACGGATGCGTCGCGTACAAGAACCGCGAGTACGGCATCTGGCTGCGCACCTACAGCGAGGCGCGCGTTACCAACGCCCGGGTTGCCGACAATCGGTCGGGGTTCTACCTCGCGTCCGAGGGATTCCAGTGGCCACTGCCGGACTACCTGATCAACGGCTCGCTTTTCGGAGTCAGCCGCATCCGGCTCCAGAATTCGTTGGTGATCGGCGAGACCAGCAACGTGGGCTTTCCTTTGACGTGCGACGAACTCGCCGTCGGTCGCAGCCTGCCTCAGGTGATCCCTTTCATCGATGGCGCGAACCTCCCCAAGTGGCATGCGCTCACGGGCGTCGAGTTCTACGACGGCCTCGTCGGCGTCGAGGACACCAGGTTCGCCGAGTTCCGGCCCAAGAGCATCGCGACTCCTGCGTGCGGCGTGAGCTCGCCGACGTTCGATCGCCAGTCCGGCGCGCTGGCGCAGGTCCGCTACAACAGCCCCTGGGCGATCGACCCGCGCAACTACGTGAGCAACCTCTCGTTCGTGAACTCGGGATCCACGGTCACGAACGAGGTGTGGTTCCGCAATCCCAATGGGCTGTTCACCATCTGCGGCGGCGCGGGAACTCTGGTGGACGACGGCGGCATCGCGAACACGATCATCCATGACCTCGACGGGAGCCTCACCGGCGCGCCGGGCGCATCGGTGATCCCGCAGAACCTGTTCCTGTCGCCCGACCTTCCGTCGACGCCGCCGGGCTCCGGCTCGATCGTCAACGCGAGTTGGAACGCTCGAATCACACTCGACGCATCGAGCCAGATCGGTCCGCCGCCGACGCCGTACGCGCAGTTCGAGCTGTTCGACCTGAACGTTTACGTTCCAGGCAAGTTGCCCACGCCCGTCGAGTACATCGGCGTGTATTCGTGGAATCGCAACCAGTGGTTCCTCAAGGCCGATCCGGTGCTGAATGGGTGCCAGCCGACGCAGTACCGCCTCGATCGCTTCTCGCTGAACCTGCTCACTGACGAGGTCTACGAGATCGCCTACGACCCTGCGCTTCCGGCTGGGCAGTGGCCGAGCGCCATCGCGGCAAGCGTCCAATTCACCGAAGCGGCGCGATGGGTGTACGTGACGATCCCATTTGTCGCGCCAACGTCCGGCGCGCCGCTGGTGCAGGTGAACAACGTCAGCATCAACCAGGTCGTCGACATCCCGAGCCTCTATTTCGGGCCAGGCAACGAGTACTACCTCGATGCGCCGGCCCAAAAGCTCCACGCGAAGATCCTCGTGCTCTCCACGGGCTCGGGGATCTACTCGGGCGCGCGCACGACTCTGATCGCCATCGCGCCGTAGCTCCCGGGGAGTTGCGTTTGGCCGTCAACGGGCCGCGCTCGATCGGAGCGCGGCCCCCTTCGTGTGCCGCGAAGTGTCCCGTTCCCCGCCGCCGAACTCGCGGCCGCCAGAGCGCCCTCTCCGTTGTGCCGTTCCAACAGATGATCGGCAGCGCGAACTCCTTGGTCTTGGCAGGCAGCCCCTAGCCGATCTGCTCGACGGACTGGCCGGGGTTGTTCGCGACGTAGGCGACGACGGCCTCGCCCATCTTGGCGACGTCCTCGGGCGTGCGCTTGGCGGGCTTGCCGCGGCGCTTGGGCGCAGCGATGGGGGAGGGCACACCGCTCTTGGCGGGGCGACCGGGACCGCGCTTGGCGGGCGCGACCGCGAGCGTCGCACCGAGTGCGCTGTGCACCGCCTCGAGCGCCTATGCGCGAACCCGCGCGGCGATCCCGGTGGTGAAGGCGTCGATGCGGGCGCGGAGGGCGGAGTCGATGGGGGTGGTCCTCATGTGGGGAGTGCGCCGTATCGCGGGGCGGCGATCGAGCCCGATCGAACCCCAATCGCAGCGGCTTGTGAGCACCCCAACTGTGCTACCGCTGGACTATTCGATTGCAGCGAAGCGTGGCATCAAGGACGACAAGCAGAACGACTCGACCTTCGTCTGAAACGAACGTGACGCTCCACTCCTCAGTTCCACGTCGTCGTACGTTCGCGGCCATCAGGTCAACTCGGATGCCGCGCTGCGCTGCGCAAAAGCGAGCAGCGGCCTCAGCGGCGCTGTCAGAGTGAGCCGGTCCCGACGGTGTGAGGGCGCAAGGCTGTTGCTGGTGCTGCGGTGTGGACGATCCTGACCTGCAGCCACTTCCACAGAGCGTGACGAGGACAAACAACTGCCTCGTTAGAACGGCGGTGGTCATGCGCGTGTGGGAGCACGGCGGCAGGCGCGGCTCACTTCGGTTCGCCTACGGAACGAGGGTGGGGGCGAGGACGACGCGGAAGCCGGCATCGACGTACGCGCCGCCAGGAAAGGCGGAGACCCTGTGCCCGGAGCGACAGCGATACGAGTCGCCGGCCCAGCCGCCGCCCCGTGATACCCGGTCGGAGCCGCCGGTGACGAAGGGATCCGTGACCGCGCCGGCCGGGTAACTCGACCACGAGTCGAGGCACCACTCCCAGACACTGCCATGCATGTCGTGCAGCCCCCACGCGTTCGGAGAGTAGCCCCCCACGGGCGTCGTGGAGGTCGAGCCGCAGTGCGAGTTCGAATGAAGCGAGAATCCGAACTTTGCCTGGTTGCAGAACAAGTCCGGGCCGACGTTGAACTCCGTCGTCGTTCCTGCGCGGCAGGCGTACTCCCACTCGGCCTCGGTGGGCAGGCGATACTGGTAGCCTTGCGGGACATTGCCGAGCGCGCCTTGTTGTGCGGTGAGCGCGGCGCAGTACGCCTGTGCGTTGAACCAGCTCACCTGCTCGACAGGGTTGTTCGCACCCGGGAAGAGAGAGGGGTTCGTCCCCATCAGCGCCGCGTACTGCGCTTGCGTCACTTCCGTCTCGCCCATCCAGAAGCAGTAGCTGACCGTAACCTGGTGCACCGGCTGCTCGTCGGGACGGCCGAAGTAAGGCGCACCAGGCGCCGCGTTCGACCCCATGCTGAAAGTCCCTGGCGCGATCATCGCCATACCAGGGATCGTGGACACGCACGGCGCCGGAGCAGGCACGCGAAGCGTCAGCTCGAGGGCATTGGACAAGTTCGAGTACCGCGGCGCAGACGGATCGCGGTACCACGACTGCACGTACACCTTGTTGCCGGCCAGCCACGGATTGCCAAGCGCAGTGGGGTTCGCGGACTGAAAGGCGTCCCAGTTGATCACGTACGAGCCATCGCACTGCCCGAGCGTCCCGCCGCTACTCACAGGCGGACTCAAACGCGTCGTCGGAGGCTTCACGCAAAGGAAGCTGCTGCTCCCCGCGGCCCACGGCAGCGGCGTGAACCCCGTGTTGTCGACTCCGTAGAAGACGATGCCCTGCCGGTGCGCCTCGACGCCGCTCGTGGTGATCACGCAGCCCGCGCTGTCCGTCGTGTTTGGTTGGACGTTGGCGGTGATCGACGTCGTGCAGCCGTTCGTCGACGTTCCCGCCGTGCAGTACGGCGTAGGGCTCTGGGACTGGGCGAAGGGCGCGAGCAGAACGGCAGCGAGCGAGGTCGAGAGCTTCAAAGCGGACTCCGGGATGGAGGGGACCGAGCAGCCGCGCCGGGAGTGACACGGACGGTCGAGAATAGCCGCGCTCGGCGTGGTCGCAATCCGAGCCGAGATGGCCGGGCGCGAGCGACCGCCGCGCGTGCCGTCATCGGCCCTCCCCGACCACAAATAGCGCCGCCTCGGCGCCTCGAGTCGCCGCGCCTCCCCGCGGGCTTTGCCGCTTTCACTGAACACGCGTGGCGCGTTGCGAGCACCGGGGCATGTTGCACTAACCATGGTTGGCCGCGCCCCGCATGAAGACCACGGTCTCCGCGGCGGCGACGGGTTGTGCTCTTCGCCAAGTACAACGACGTCGAGTTCCGGAGCTACACGAGGCCGCGGTTCGAGCGCATGGTCGCCGCCGAGCTCGCGCCGCCGTGGGCGATGAACAACATCCTCCTCACCGGCGACACGAAGCGCCTCACGCCGTTCTACAAGCGCGTGCTCGGGCTGGGCTGAGCGCGCGAACCCCAACGGCGCGCCACCGACGGCGCGGCCGCTGCTGCGCCGACCAACGCGGCGGCAAACACAGGAGCGAGGGGTTCGAAGCCCCACACGCTGGCGTAGAGGGCGTACTGGCCTGCGGCCAGGAGTGCCCAGAACCACAGCGGCAGTTGCAGCCACGGGCTGTCGCCGATGCGCAGCACGCTCCATCCCATGCCGAGCAGCGCGGCGACGCGAGCGCGGCCGAGCAGCGACTCGGCGCGAGCGGCGAACAGCACGAAGAAGTACGCGCCGAACAAGAGTTGCGGCCAACTCGCCGGAGTGAAGGCGCTCTCGAAGGCTTGTTCGAGCAACCCGCTGGGCTCCGCGGGCGCCCCAGTGGTCGCATCCTCGAGGGTCAGCCCGAGTTCGCGCGCCAGGTTCCGCGAGGACCCTTCCTCGTCCGACCCGCGCCAGAGAGCTCGGGCGCCGACGAGCACCGCGAGCGCGCCGGCGATCCACGTGACCCACCGAGCTCGCGCGGCACCTGTTGAAGTAATGGCGGAGACCCCCATCCGCCGAGCAGCGCGACAAGAGGCGCAGAGGCCGAAGGACCCTCCGGGTCGGCCAGCCCGTTGACCGCGTTACCGGATGCGCTCAAACACGCCGCCCTGACCGTGATAGGCCTCGGCGCGCAGTCGGTAGCGAGCGCCGGTGTGCGGACTGCGAAAGTACAGCTCCAGATAATCTCCCCAGGGGCCGTCGCGCGGGATCGTTTCGATGCGGCACTTGGTGCAGAACAACGAATTCGCATCGAAGTACTGCTCCAGGACCCCGTCCGCTACATCGGCCCGCAGCGATGCCAATACCGCGCCCAGGTCGTCAGGGCCGTTGATGCTCTGCTCCGGCGTCATGTGATCGCCAAGGTAATCGCCCCGCACCCATCCGCGAACCGCGCCACGCTCTCGCCGCTGCGCACCCGCGCCGCGATCAGCGACTGCCGACGCGCCGACGCCCGGCCGGAGCTTCAGCGGGAGGTGCTCGCGCGCATGGAACCGCTCGCTAGATCGGGTCGCGCGGATCCGAGCGACTTCGCGTACCGACCGATCGAGTCCTCGTGGTCGAGCGCCGCCCGCAGCGCTTCGGCACACAGTTCTCGACCGACGCCGCCGGGGTGCAGCGGCCGTTCCCCGTCGAAGCGACCGGCCGGCCGCCCAGATGGCCGCCGCGTCTGAAGAGCGGGCGAGACTGGCGGATGCCGCGCGGCCGTCGATGCCGTCGCGATCTTGCGCGGCGCTCAACCACAGTGGGCGCAGCATTCACCGCAGTCTCGTGCTGCACCCTGGCGCCGAAGGCCTCGAGCTCGTCCGAGGCAACGACCCGCGCGCGGTTTGAATGAGCGAGGCGAGCACCTGCGAGCGAAGCTCACCGCGCATCCGCAGGGAACGCGCGGTGAGCTTCGGGCGCGAAGCGGCGCGCTCAGGAGCGGAGGAAGGTCAGCAGGTCCTCGTTCAGGCGGTCCTTGTGCGTGGCCGTCAGTCCGTGGGGCGCG
>CALFYL010000391.1 GCA_937952135.1 uncultured Planctomycetia bacterium | reverse complement strand
GCGCTGTCGTTCATGCGCTGCGCCAGCTCCTCGCGGCCGGGTCGGTGCAACCAGCGGTGGAAAGCCCACGTCGCGAGCAGGCCGAGCACCCCGACGGCGAGGCTGAGCCACAGCCACGCGGGCAGCCCGGCGGTTCCGTGTTCTGCGTTCGACAGCGAGGCAATCACGACCGGCGGCGCCATCCACAGCAGCCACCACGGAAGCCCGACCACGGCGCCGCTGACGATGTACGCCCGCCGCACGCGCGCGAGACGCCGCTGCAGCTCGACCACCGGCAGGGCGCGGTCGATACGCGCGATGCCGCCGAGCACGACGCCGGCCGCAACGATCGCCGCGATGCCGTAGACGTGCACGACCAGCCCGACGACGAAGACCGTCGTGATCGAGCCGAACGTGCTCCACAGCAGCACGCCCACGACGATCGCGCCGACTCCGAAGAGCATTTGCAGCGCCTGGCCGAGCGCCAGCGGGCGCAGGCTCGAGCGCAGGTTGCGCGTGCGGCGCTCGTGCAGTTCGGCGAGCTGCAACTCGGACTGACGCTGCGTGCGTTGGTCGAGCGTCTTCCAGGCAAGTTTGAGTTCGTCGAGATCCATGGCGAGGTCCATCGTGCGGGCATTTCTGGAAAGGGAGTCAATCGGCGTCGAGCTCCGCGAGCTGCTCGCGGATGCGTTGCTTGAGTCGGTGAAGCTTGGTCGAGACGTTGCTCTCGCTGAGGCCGAGAACGTCGGCGATCTCGCGCTGGCTGCGCTCTTCGAGCCAAAGCAAGAGCAGCGCGCGGTCGAGCGGCGGCTGACGCTCGATCACCGCGTGCAGCGCCTTCACCCGCCGGTCGCTCTCCTCGCTCTGCGCGGCGCGATCGTCCGCGGCCACGCCGAGCTGCTCCTCGTGGTGTTCCTCGAGCGGCGCCGCGAGCGCGCGCCGACCCGCGCTCCGCGCGAACGAGATCGCGACGTTGAGCGCGATGCGGTACATCCACGTCGAGAACGGCCGCGACGAGTCGTAGCCCGCAAACGCGCGCCACGCCTGGGCCGCGATCTCCTGCGCCAGGTCCCGCCGGTCCTCGGCGTTGGCGCAGTACGCGTTCGCCACCTTGAAGACGATCCCGCGGTGCTCGTCGAGCAACGCAGCGAAGCGCGAGCGGGTCGGGTCCATCTCGTGGCTGACGATTCTTGCGGCAGAGGAAGCGTTCATGACGTCCCGAGCAACGCTCGAGGCCCCGTGATTCGCGCCAGCACGCGAAAGCTCACACTGGCCGGCCTGAAAACCGCGCCTCGCGCACCAAAAAGGCGCGGGCCGAGCTCCGAGAGCCCGGCCCGTGCTGTCTATCTCGACTCAGGCGCACCGCTCGGGCGCGCGAGTCGCGTCGAGGTCGCTCAGGGGTCGAGGCCCGGCCAGGTCACCGGGTTCGAGCCGAGCGGGTCGAGGTACGTGCGCACCGCCGACCAGGCCATGTCGAGGCGGCCGTAGTAGTCGTTGAACGGGAAACCGCAGTAGGCCTGGCCGCCCCACAACTGTCCGCGGAAGTAGCCGTTGCTCTGGTTCATGAGCGGGCTGCCGGAGGAGCCGCCCTCGGTGACGCCGACGTTGTTCGGCGCCGACGGGGCCGCGTCCCATTGCGCGACGATCCAGCGCGTCGCGTTCGACGAGCAGGGGTTGTTCTCGAAGCTGATCTTCTTCACGTCGCCCGAAGGGTGGTGGATGCAGACCGAGCTCGAGGGCGGCGTCGATCCACGGTCCCAGCCGAGAAGGAAGTGGTTGAAGGCCGCGTTGATCGGGCCCGTGACCTCCGTGAGTCGGTAGTCGTGCTTCTTGTTGCTCGCGCGCAGCGCGGTGCCCGACGCCGTCTGGGTCAGGGAGCTCGAACCGCTGTTGCAGCCTGAACGCTGGTAATTGAAGTACAGGATCGCGTTGTTCATCGAGCCGCAGTGGAAGGCCGTCATCATGTACGGCCGTCCGTTGTTCGCGGTGTTGTTGATCATCGCGCCGGTGCAGAGCGCTCCGTTCGAGAGCAAGCGCACGATGGCTCGCTCTTCGGTGGTGAAGGCCGCTTCGCAGGCGACGTCCGTGTTGCAGGCGCCGGCCGCTTCGGGCGAGAGACCCGGCTCGAGCGCGCTCAGCACGCCGAGGAAGTCGTGCACCACGGTCGCGAGTTCGATGGACGCGTGGAACGGCGCGCTCGCGGGCTCGAAGTACTCGAGGACGATCTCGTCGCCGAGCAGCGGCTCGAAGGCGAAGGAGCCGTCGAGGTTCGCGTTGAGGTCGATGTAGGCGCCCAAGGTGCGGAGATCGCCGTTCGAGCGCACGTAGAGCTCGCCGCCGGGGGGCGTGACGAACTGACTGAAGACCGCCGAGAGCGACCGCGCGCCGCTCGAGTGGATCGCGCAACGCCACACGAGGTCGCCGCTGGGGAGTTGCTCCCACACGCCGAGCTCGTCCGCGGAAAGACCGACTTGCACGACCACGCCATAGCGCGTGGGCTGGCCGCGGCGCACTCCCTGCGCCGCCGCGAGTTGCGCCTGGTTGTCGATGGGCGGCAACTCGAGCACCGCCAGCGGCAGTTGCAGAGACGCCCAGCGGCTCGGCGGCACGCCTCCATACGACATCTGCGCCGCGGCGGGCGCTGCGAACATCGCACCCACAAGCAAAGAAACCGACGACAACAACGCACGAGATCGATGTGTCATGGCACTCCTGAATCGGTTGGGGGACAAACTCCGCCGCCGAAGGACGGCGAGGCGCGCGGAGTCTACTCCTGTTTTGAATCGTCGCGGGCACTTGGCCTGGTCGATCGAGACACGAGTCGCGCCGATGGGTTTCGCCGCTCGTCGCACCTTCGCGATCCTCGGCGGAGTCCCATGCGCGAGACACGCGCTTCGCCCGCCAACGCGCGCGCCGCGCCACTTTCGCGGGCGCTGCGGGCGCGATCGTCAACGCTCGTCGATCACCAGCTCGGAGTAACCCGATGCCGGATCGAATTCGCGTCGGTAGCGCAGCCGCGTGTGCTCCTGGATCGCGATCACGAGCGTCGTGTACACGCGGTTGCCCTCCATCACGTGCCCGCCGATGGTGCGGCCGTCGCCATCGCTCACGGCCATGTGCAGATGGAACTCCCCGTCGGCGAGATACCCCGAGAGCGACACCACCTCGAAGTGCCCCGAGTAGAGCGTCGTGTCCTCTTTGTTCGCGAGCCGCAGCGCGACGTCGGTCAAGCTGCCCACCGCGCTCACCACACTCGCGGCTTGCAAACGCTCCTCGCGCGCGAGCGCCGTGAGCTCGCTCTTCAACTCCTGCCCGGGCCGCAGGCGCAGCACGAAATGGCGCGTGGGAGGCAAGCTCGCACAAGCGCCGCAAGCGAGCGCCAGTGCGGCGAGGAGAGCACGGCGCGCGACGGATGCGGTTCGCATGCATCCATGCTGGCCGACAGGCCGCGGCGCCGCCAGCGCGCAGTCCTCCGGCGTTCCGCTCACGGCGCGCAGCGAATTCGGCGCAGCGGCGCTACCGTGGCGGTTTGGAGCCAACCCCATGAGACCTCGCCTGATCCTCTGCGCCGTGCTCGCATTCGCAGCTCGCGGCGATGCGCAATCGACTTGCCACTCGCTCAACGACACGCCGACCTTTCTCGACACCGTCTCGACCGGGACGGCCTGGTTCGCGATCCAGTTCGACGCGCCGCTCGACTCGACGATCCAGCGCGTCGAGCTCTTCACCGGCGAGGTCACCGCGTTGCACCAGCTCGACCTGTGGAGCCACAACCCGGCCACCGGCGAGCCCGCGGGCCTGCTCGGTGGCGGACCCTTCGCGATCGTTCCGACGAACGCGTGGCAAGGCGCTGACCTCACGCAAGGCGTCGCGCTCAGCGGCGGGCAGACGTACTGGCTCGTGTGGCGCGCGAGCTTCGGCGCGCAAGCGAGCCTCGACCAGCCGGGCGCGCAGAACGGCCCGCTGTGGACCATCTCCGTCGACAGCGGCGCGAGTTGGTTCGTCCCGGTTCAATCCCTCGATCGCCAGTGGAAGTTCCGCCTGATCGGATCGTGCCCGCCGCCGCCGACGAGTTATTGCACGGCCGGCACGACGACGAACGGCTGCGCCGCGATGCTCGCTTCGAGCGGGGCCCCGTCGGCGAGCGCCGCCTCGGGATTCGTCGTCACCGCGAACGACGTCGAGGGGCAGAAGCAGGGGCTCTTCTTTTATTCGCTCAACGGTCCGCAAGCCGCCGCGTGGGGCTCGGGCTCGAGCTTCTTGTGCGTGAAGAGCCCGACGCAACGCATGGGAGTGCTCTCGTCCGGCGGAACAGCGGGCGCGTGCGACGGCTCGCTGGCGATCGACTGGAACAGCTTCCGCGCCGCGCACCCCGGCGCCCTCGGCGCGCCCTTCAGCGGCGGAGAGACACTCTGGATGCAAGCGTGGTTCCGCGATCCGCCGGCTTCGAAGTCCACGAACCTCTCGAACGCGCTGACCTTCACTCTCGCGCCGTGACGCGCGGGTGCGCGCGGCGCGTGGCGACGACGAGCGCGCCGACCGCGACCGCGCCGCACGTGAGCGGAAGCAGCGCCCAGCCGCGCGCGCCGTAGCGTTCGAGCAGCTCTTGTCCGAGCGAAGGACCGACGACGTTCGCGCTCGACCAGCCCATCCAGTACAGGCCCTGGTAGCGGCCGCGCAAGCGCTCGGGCGCGAGGTTCGCGACGAGCGCATTGCACAGCGGAAAGAGCGCGACCTCGCCGGCGGTCCAAACCGTCACGACCAGCGCGTGGGCGAGCGGCGAGTCCACGAAGGCGTGCAGGCCGATGCCGCAGCAGAAGATCAGCGCCGCAACGGGCAGCACGCGGCGGGCGCCGAGCGCCTCGATGCGCGGGACGAGCCAAGGCTGTGTGAGCACGATGAGCAAGCCGTTGAGCGCGACGATGCGGCCGTAGAGCTCGATGTCGATGCCGTCCCTGCGCATCAGCGGACCGAGCGCCGCGATGAACTGCACGATCGTGAGTCCGATCGCGACCGCCGCCACGAGCATCGGCCGCAGCTTCGCGTCGCCTAGCGCGGCGCCGTAGCCGCCGGGCACGTCGCTTCCGTGCGAGTCGCGCACCGCACGCGTCTCCGCAACCCACGCCGCGATCACCAGCGCCGCCGCGAACATCGTCAAGGCATCGCCGTAGAACAGCCAGCGGAAGCCGAGGCCTTGCGCGATCGCGCCCGCGAGCACCGGGCTCACCGCGAACCCGAGGTTGTAGGCCCAGTTGAGGTATCCGAAGGCTCTCGCGCGGTGCTCGGCCGGAGCGAGGTCGGTGATCGCTGCCGCCACGGCGGGTCGATAGATCTCCGCGACGGCGCCGAACACGAGTGCGAGCGACGCGAGCGCGCCGAAGCCCCGCGCCTCTGGAAACACGCACGGGACCGCCGCTCCTCCGCACAGACTCGCGAGCATGCTGCGCTTGCGTCCCCAGCGATCGGCGAGTCCGCCGCCGACGAGCGCCGCGAGCACCGAACCCACGCCCCACGCGCCGATCACCATGCCGCTCTCGCGCGCCGGGAGGTGCTGCTGCTCGCCCAAGTACATCGCGAGGAACGGGAGCACGAAGGAACCGAGTCGGTTCACGAACATGCCGACGACGAGGATCCAGAAGGCGCGCGGAAGACCGCGAAGCGTGGCCGCGGAAGTGGATCCGGAGGTGGCAGGTGCGTTCGTCAGGGGCGGGCGCTCGCAGCCAGAGAGTAGCGGCGCGACCGATGAAAGCGGGGGCGCGTCGTCGCCGTCGGCTCGCGAACCCGGCGCAGACAACTATGAAAGTCGCCCTGCACGCGTGCAGAGACGCAAACACCGTGTGAGAGCGCTGAAAAGCGCGCACTTGCGTCCCCACGTCCGCGAGCGCTGTGAGATGCTGGTGGGTCTCCATGCGCCCGGGATGGTCCGCGGCGACGGCAGAACACCAACGACATGAACACTCAACTTCGATTTCGACGCCTGGTGACTCTCGGTGCGGCCGCGCTCACGGCGAGCGCCGCGCACGCGCAGGTTGCGAGCGCCGTGATTCGCGAGGGGATCGCGCTTCCGAACGGCCCGGCCACCGAGACCGTCACTTCGATCTCTTCGGTGATGACCAACAACGCGGGCGGCTATGCCGTGCGCCTCGACTCCACCGGCAGCGGCACGACGCTCAGCCACGTGTGGGGCTCCGCGAACGGCGGCCCTGGCGCGCCGCTGCGCACCGAAGGCTCGTTCTCGGGCTACACGCAAACCGCCTTCGAGACGTTCTTCGGCGTCAGCAACACCGGTCAAGTCGCGTACAGCCCGACGCTCACCGTCGGTGACTCGGTTTGGCTCGACTCGACGCCCGTCGCGGTCGACCCCGAACCGTCCACCGTGGCCGGCTTCTTTTGGAGCTTCGCGAGCCGCCCGCTCGTGTCGGGCCTGGGCACGCCCTACTGCGTCGCGGGCTTGAGCACGACCGCGGGCGGAAGCACGGCCGCCTATGCCTTCGTCCAGGGCGTCGGCGGAAACGTGCTCTTCCGCAGCGGCGACACGCTGCCGGGCATGCCGGGGCCGATCGGAACGTCGTCGACGCCGATCGACTTCGACTACGCGATCTCGGCGAACGACGGGCACTACATCCTCACGGTCAAGCTCGCGGGCGCCACGTCGGCGACCGATGAGTACGTGATCTACGACGGCTCGGTGCTCAACGTCGGCGGCTCGCCGCTGGTCGAGGGCACCCTCGTGCCTCCGGGCATCGGCGGAGTCAACGGCGAGAACTGGGGCACGTTCGACCTGTTCGCGTGCACGGAGAACGGCAACTACCTCATCACGGGCGACACCGACGCGCCGACGACGGCCGACGACTACATGCTCGTCAACGGCGTCTTCACGCACCGTGTGGGCGACGTGATCGACGGCTTCACGACCGTGGGCGGCATCCAGAGCGCGACGATGAACGAGGCGGGCTCGATCGCCTACGTGTGGGAGATCGTGACGGGCGGCGGCAACCTCGAGGCGCTGTTCGTCAACGACGAGATCGTGCTCGTCGAAGGCGACCTGGTCGACCTCGATGGCGACGGCATCGTGGAGTCCAACTCGGTGCTGCGCGATATCGGCGAGACGCGCCAGCTCGCGCTCGCGTCGAACGGCGACGTGTACGTGCAGTGCCAGATCGACGTCAACGGAACGACGACCACGACGGACGACATCGACGCGATCTTCCGCATCCCCGCGCCGGTCTCGGGTCCGATCGTGTACTGCACGGCGGGCACGACCACCAACGGTTGCGTGCCGGCCATCGCCGCGAGCGCTTCGCCGAGCGTGAGCTTCGCGAATCCCTGCGCGATCTCGATCGCCAACGTCGAGGGCCAGAAGTCGGGCCTGATCTTCTACAGCATCACGGGACCGAACTCGCAGCCGTGGTCGGCGACGAGCACGAGCTTCCTGTGCGTGAAGAGCCCGACGCAGCGCACGCCGCCGCAGAGCTCGGGCGGGACCGCGAACGCGTGCAACGGTTCGTTGAACCTCGACTGGAACGCCTTCCAAGCGGCGAACCCCAGCTCGCTCGGCAACCCGTGGTCGGCCGGCGACAAGGTGTACGTGCAGGGCTGGTTCCGCGACCCGCCGGCCCCGAAGACGACGAACCTCTCGGACGCCGTCGAGCTCACCTACCTCCCGTAACCAAAGGACGAGCGGCTCGCGAAACTCTGGTCGCGAGCTGAAGCTCGCTCCGGATCCTCTTGCGGGCAGCCAAAGGGCTGCCCGCATTCGTTCGCGCTGACCGCGCGAACGAACCGAGGCTTACCTCCGCGACCCGCCGGCCCCCCTGAGTTGGCTCCGAAGGCGACGAACCTCTCGGACGCCGTCGAGCTCACCTACCTCCCGTAACGTCAGCGATGTAGCGAGCCGGAGCAAATTCTCCCCGCTAACCGCGCCGACGTCGGCAACGCCGTTGCGTTGTTCGGTTAGCGGGGAGAATTTGCTCTGGCTCGGTACATCGCGCTAGCGCAGCTCGACCGCTACTTCCACAGCACGCGCTTCGTCGAGCAAGCGGAACTCGCTCGCGCCCCTCAGGCCGCATTCGCTCGTCAGCTCGACGCGGTACTCGCCGGGCGCCACGATCCACGTCTCGCGACGCGCAACGTCTCCTGCGCGGCGATGCAACCGATCGGTGAGATCCAACACCACCTCGCCGTCGTTCGCGCGCGTCACGAGGGTCCGAATCCGCAGCGACGGCTCGAATACGCGGTCCAGCACGCGAAACGTGACGCTCGCACCGCTCGTCGCGGGCAACTCGAGCGCGGAGTTCGCGCCTTCGAGCACCTCCACGGGCGCGCAGAAGCAGCCGCGGCCGGGCAAGCGCGCGACGAGAACTTGCGCACCGGGCGCAGTGGGCAAGCAAGTCCCGCGACCGTCGGTGAGCTTGAAGAACGTGAGCCCGAAGCGACCGTCCAACGTCTTCAAGCTCGCGTCGACCACGCCGCGGTCCGCGGGCTCGAGCTCTGACAGACGCACCGAGAGCCGGCCGGGCGGTTTCGCGCGCAACTCGCCGCAATCCACTTCGACTCCCGCCTCCAGCCGCAGCGGACCCTCGTACAGCAACGGTCCCAGCGGCCCGTACGCAACGAGCGCATGCTCACCGGGCGCAAGCGGGCCGAAGCGCAAGCGGCCGTCCGCGAGCGGCTCGGCGTAAGCGCACGAGTTGTCGCGCAGCGCAACCGCCATCCAGCCGTCGTCCGCGACACCCTCGACCGCCCGAGCATCCGCGAGCAAGTAGGCCGAGGGAAGCAACTCGACAGGCACGACAAGCTCGAGCTGCGCCCCCACCGTCACCACGTCCGTCCGTCGCAACAGCAACGCAGCGGCGGGCTGATCCGACGCGTGCACGCTCAGCGTGAGTTCCCCCTCGAGCGCGCGATCGAACTCGAACTCGCCGCTCGACTTCGTCAGCGCCTGCGACGCGGCGCCGTCTTCGCTCACCGCACGCACACGAGCTCCCGCGATCGCAGTTCCGTTCCACGCACGCAGCGTCCCGCTCAGCGCCGAGGACTCGCCGCACGCGACGCGCCAAGCCACGACTCCACGATCGGGCGCCGACTCGGAGCGCGCGCGAGCACGTCCTCCACCGTCGATCGTGTTCACGCGCGCGGCGCCGTGCGCGATCCCCGGCAGCTCGAACGCTTCTCCGCCCGCAACTCCGCACGTCGGATGCATCCAACTTGGCGCGAAGGGCGGCGTCGACGCCGACTCGACTCGCAACGTGACGTCGCCGTGCTCCCCGCACTCCGCTGGAACGCTTCCCCGCCACACCGCGCCGCGCTCGAGCCGCAGCACGAGTTCGCCGCCCTCGAGCGAACCCTCCGCGAACGCGTAACCCGCGGCGCGAGCGCGCACACGCGCCGAGTACGGCGCCGCCAGCCAATCTCCGCAGAATGCGCCGTCCGAGTCCGAGACCAACGCGAGCGGCGCGTGGAGCGCGTGCTCCAAGCGCGTCGACTTCCACGACGGGTCGAGGGGCTCGCCGACGAGCACGCGCGCGCCCGCGAGCGGCGCACCATGCTCGTCGACGACTCGCCCGCGAACCTGCCGAGCCTGCGCGTCGAGCTCCACCTCTAGCTCTTCCTCCCCGACCTCCTGCACTGCGAGCAGCGCGCTCGGCGCGAACCCCGCTGCCACCACGGCAAACGCGCGCTCGAGCGACGCGTCGCGAAGCTCGAATTCGCCGCCGCTCGACGTGCTCGCGACGAACTCACCCTCGTTGAGCGAGTCGTGTGCGCTCATCCACACCTGCGCGCCCGCCACCGGCCTTCCCGCACCGTCGACGACGCGCCCGCGCACTCGACGTCCCGACGGCACTTCGATCTCGACGGCGACGCCCTCGGGGCGCACTTCGATTTCGCGCGGCGGAGTTCGATCGTTCGTGAGCACGTACACGCCCGGATCGAGACCCTCGACGCGCGCCTCGCCGCGCTCGTCGGTGCGCACGACGGTGGCGCGGAACGCCGGGTCGAGGCCGCGCCGAGGTTCGATGCGCACGGTGAGCTCGGCGGGCGCGCCATCGCTCGCGAAGCGGGCTCGAACCAACAAGTCGCACGTGCGCGCGACCCTCGAGAGCGCGGGCGAGCCGAGCTCGACCGTTGCGCGCTGTCCCGCGACGTTCGGCGGCGTGCTCGCGACGGTGCGACGCGCCGCTGCGTCCGCTCGCGCGACACCGGACGCTTCCTTCGGGCCCCACGACTCGCGCATGGCGGCCAGGAACACCACCGCCACGACGGCCAGCGACGCGAGCACCCACGCCACCCGCGAACCCAGCAACTTCGTGGACGCCTTCGCCGCGTTCGCGCGAGGCGCGTCCACGTTCGCCGCGGGCGGCGCAACTTCCGCCGCGCGCCGCAGAACGCTCTCGCGCACTTGCTCGAGCAAGGGCGCAGCACTCGAGATCGCCGCGAGCCCCGCGACCATGCTCGCCGGCAAGACGAGCTTCAAGCGCTCGACGCCGCGGTGGATCCAGCTCTTGACGCTCCCGACCGGCCGGTCGAGCGCCTGCGCGATCTGCGTCGCGCTGAGCCCGTGGACCAGACGCAGCGTCAGCACCTCGCGCTGCGGCGCGGGGAACTCCTCGAGCGCGTCTTGCACCGCGCTCGCGAACTCGCGCACGTAAGCGAGCTCCGCGGGATCCTCGGCGTTCGGCGAATCGAGGCGCCACGCCTCGTACACGCGCGTTTGCTCGCGATTCTGGCGCCGCGCGATGTTGACGAGGATGCCGCACAGCCACGGCGCGACGGGCCGCGTGTCGTCGTAGCTCTCCGCGACGCGAATCGCTTCGAGAAACGTCGCCTGCACGAGGTCTTCGGGCGCGACGCCGCGCGACGCGAGGTGGTGCGCGACGAGCAAGAGCTCCTGCGCCGTGAGGTCGAACACCTCGGCGAGCGGCGACGGATCGCGCGTGCGGCGGTACTCGAGAAAGGCCGCGCGAACGCGCGCGCTGCGATCGGCCTTCGAGGTCATTGGAACCAAAGTCGCAGGGCTTCGCTGGTGTTGGTGGCCACGCCGCCCGCCGCGGGATCGCGGTACCAGGCCTGGAACGACCACGTGTCGCCGAGTGCGATCGTCGCCGACGCGCCGGTCCAATCGAGCGCCACGTTCATCGTGCCCGTGCCGGTGGTCGCGATCGGATGGCGCAGGATCGGCGCCGACAGACACAGATAGCCGTGGCCGAAGGGCGTCGGCGTGCTCTCGCTGCGGCTCATGATGACCAGGCCCGAGCGGTTCGGCGGAAGCGGCGCGGCGCTGAGTTGGAGCACGCCAACGCCGGGCGTCGTCGAGCCGCTCGCGTTCAAGCGCGCGGCGTCGCCGGTGGAATTGCGCCGCACGGCGCAGAAGGGTTGGCCGAGCGTGATCGCGAAGTCGAGGTCGTACACATCGCAGAACGGCTGCGGGAACGCGCCGGTCGGCGAGAGCGCGAGCAGCCGCGCCGAAACGCTCTGCGAGCCGAGGTTGGTCCACGCGAGGTAGTGGCGCGGATCCTGGTCGAAGTACACGGGATGGCTCGACATCAGGAACTGGCCCACGGTCGAGTTGCAGCCCGAGTGCAGCATGGTCGGCCGCTGCGTCCCGAGCTGGGTCGACGTGGTCAGCACGCGCACCGTCGAGCGCGAGGGCACGTCGACCGTGAACCAGTCGCGGTCGTAGAGCGAGACCGACAGCCCCGACTGCGAGCCGGTCAGCGCCGGCGCCGTTGCGCAGACGTCGTTCGGCTCGAGCGCGTCGCCGGAGACCACGCCGCAGGGATCGAGCTGCGACTGAACGACGAGCGAGTAGTTCACGCAGAAGCCGACCTGTTGGACCTGGTCGGGCTGCGGCCGCGGCTGCACGATGAAATCCTTCGGCAACGCGCTGTCGTTGAACAAGTACACGCCGCGCAGTTGCGGAGAGAAGACCGCGGCGCTCGTCCACGCGCCGTTCACGTCGCCGCACGGGCCTGCGGCGTCCCAGGCCTGCAAGAGGATGGACTCGCCGACGCCGATCCCCAGCACGCCGACGCCGAGCACTTCACCGGGGGCGACGGTGACGCGGAAGAAGTCGGGATCGGCGATCGCGACGCTCAAGTTGTCGATCTGCCCAAGGCTGACCGGCGCGGCGTTCGCGCAATCGTCGTTGTTCTCGAACACGTCCGGCGCCAACGCGGCGCAAGGGTCGGGAACGATGCGCAGGTCGAGCTCGTAGGTCATGCAGGCGCCGAACGCGGCTTCGAGCACGAGGTCGAAGGTCGTCGCGCTGCTCTCGCTCGCGCTCCAGGTGAGTTGCGTGGTCGCCGTGGAGTTCTCGATCAGCTCGACCGCGACTTGGGCTGCGGGCGACGAGCAAGGCGACGTGGCGCCGGCCTCCGCGAACAGACGCACGTAGGAGAGGAAGCTCGAGGTCGACTGCGCCGGTGTAACGCGGACTTCGAGCCGGTGCGCGGCCGGCACGCCGATTCGATACGCGTCGATCTCGCCGGCCGGAAGCGTCAAGCCGCTGTGCACTCCGGCCGTGATCGGCGCGATCTGCGCGCACGAATCGTTGGGCTCGAACGCATCGGGGGCGCACACCTGCGCGCGGGCGAGCGGCGCGGCGACGGAGACTACGGTGGCGACGACGGGGACGAGTGCGGCGAGCGAGCGGGTGAACGAGACGACGTGAGCCAGCGACATGGTGGACCTTCCTGGAGGGGCGCGGAGTTCGAGGCCGAGGTGAGTTGCCACGGAGCGACGCAGCGGTTGCAGGAAGTTCGGAAACTCTAGTCGCGAACGCTTTGCGCGGGTCTGCGAGTCCGCGGCCCGCGGATTCGAGGCGGATGGACCTCGCAGCCGGCGCTCCGGCCGGTGTGCGAGCCGGTTAGCCTGCACGCGGGGAAGAGTTCACGGAGAACCACGCATGCGTCAAAAAGCGCTCGGAATCGGCGTCGTTGGGTTACTGGCGGCGGCCATCGCCGCGATTTGGATCGCGAGCTCGCGCGAAGCCACCGACTCGGCCGCTGCGCCCTCGGCGGCGATGGGATCGGAGAGCCCGCTCGAGGCAACCTCCCTCAACGCTGCCGCGCCGCCGAAGGACGCGGGAGAGATCGCCCGCGACGCCGTCGAGCTCACCGCGACTTCACCGGCTCCTCCCTCGAACACCGACGGTGAGCTCCCCGTGCTGTGGACCGGCCGCGTCGTCGACGCTCGACGCAATCCCGTCGCCGGCGTCGAGGTGAAGTTGCACATCGGCAGTTCGGCACGGACGAGTGCGCGCAGCGGCCGCGACGGGCGTTTCGAGTTGGCCGCGGGGCGAGACTGGGTCGCGCTCTTGCCCGAAGACAGCGCGGCCAACGTGTTGACGGCGCGCGGACCCGACGGAACGTTCGGCGCCCAGCAGGTCTGGCTGCCACGCCCCGACGGCTCGATCTTCACGCCCCCGCGCGATCCGGACGACACCGCGCCCGACGACCTCGGCACGCTCGTGCTCTTGCCGGCCCACGCGCTCGATGTTTCGATTCTCGACGCGACCGACGCCGTCGAGATCGAAGTCCGCTCGCTCGCGCTCCAACAGTTCGTGCTCGCCCGCGCGAGCCTCGGCGGCGAGACGACGGCGCACTTCGACGCGTTGCCCGCAGGCCCGCTTCTCGTGCAGGCGACCGACGGCGCGCGCTCCGCCAGCCAGCGCGTGTTCCTGCCGGACGAAGGCGCGGTCACCCTCGCGCTCCGCCCTCTGCACGCGTTCGACGTGCTCGTCGTCGACATTGGCAGCGGCGCGCCGATTCCCGGCGCTCGAGTGCGCGTTCACGAGTCCTATGCGATCCCCGCGACCTTCGAAGGCGGCGGAATGTCTGCGCAAGACGTGCATGCGAGGCGTGAACTCTCGCTTCCCGTCGCGCCGACGAACCGGGAGGGACGAACGCGCATCGAAGGCCTGGAGTCAGCGCGCGGCATGGAGCTGAGCATCGAAGCGAGCGGCTACCGAAGCGTTCCCGACCGATCGGACCACGGCTCACAACTCGTCCCGCTCAACCGCGACGGCGAGACGACGCGCGTCGAACTCCATCGCCGCACCCGTCGAACCGTGCGTTGGCCGATCGTCGCCGGCGACGCGCCCGTGCCCGCCGATGGCTCGCGCGTCGAGCTGCACGTCGCGCCCGGATCCAGCATGGATCGCGCGAACGAACCCGCGGGCGTCGGACGCATGGATGGTTCGCAGCTAGTCGTGGAAGGCTTCGAATCCCACCGCGCGTTCCTGGCGCGCGCCGACGACGGCGCCCTCGCGCGCGTTTGGGTCGATCTCGGCGCGGAGCTCGGCCAATCGAGTTCGTTCTCGCCGCCGCGCGCGATCGAGGTCGTCGTGCGCAGCCTAGCCAGCGAACCTGTACGCGGCGCAGCGGTGGCAGCGTTCAACCAAGGCAACTATCCGGTGTGCGACTTCGTTCGCACCGACGATCAGGGACGCGCGACGTTGACGGGGCTCTTTGGAGAGCTGGTCAACGTGTACGTCCTCCCGCCTGGCCGCAAGACGAGCAGGTTCAACGCGGGCGCCGTCGACTTGAGCAAGGGCGATGGCCGCATCGAAGCCGTGTTGCCCGGAACGTTCCTCGCGCGCGCGAGCGTGACCGTCGATGGCGAAGTTCGACTGCCCGCGAAGTTCGACGCGTGGCCCCCGCCGATCGAAGAGGATGCGGAGCGCGGCGAGTGGATCTTCGAACTCGCGCGACCTGCCGCGGGCGAGACGACGAGCGTCCTGGTGACCGCGACGGGCCTTGCACCGGCGCGTGCGAAGGTCGCGCCCAGCGCGGACGGCCAACCGACGCCGTTCACGCTCGAATTCACCTCCGCTGGAGAGCTTTTCGTCGAGGTCCGCGGGACGCCGAGTCGAACGCCGGAGGTGGTGCTCGAGAGCTTCGACGAGAAGGCGAACGCGTGGACCGGCGGCGGACTTCGCTCGTTCAACGGACTTCGCACGCCGAACGGTCCGCGCGGCGGATTTCGATTCGCGGGGCTGACTCCCGGCCGCTGGCGAGCGCTCGACAGGGTGTCCCGAGTCGTTTCGAGCGAAGCCACGATCGCGCCAGGCGCATTGCGAGCGAACGTGGTGCTCGAGATCGGCGCCGATCAGTGGGTGACGGGGCGCGTCGAGGTTCCGACAGGAACGGATCTGAGCTCGGTTGTCGTGGTGGTCGACGGCGTGGCGCCGCGCGAAGATCGTTGGAGCCGCCTCCCCGGCCAGACTCCGCCCGCGGGAGTGCGCGTCGAAGCCGACACCTCGTTCAAAGTCCGCATCCCCGGCGATCGCGAGGTCGTCGTACGCCCGTGGCACCCCTGGCTCGCGCCCGACCCCGCGACGATCGTGCGCACGGCGCAGCAACGCGACGGCGTGGTGCTGAAACTCGTCGCCGGCCGCGAGCTGCGGCTGCCGCTCGCGGATCCGAAGCTCGCCTCGGCGCCGTTCGTCCGTCTCGCCGCCTTTCCCGCGACGAGCGAGAGCGCTGCGCCGCGCTGGATCTACGCGCAGACCGTCGACGGCGTCGCGCGCACCGCGGAACTCGAACCGGGCGCGTGGAAGTTGTGGATCGACGTCGCCGCGCACCTCGCGCCGCTCGTGCTCGAGCGAGTCGAACTCGACGACGGTGTGACGGCGCTCGAACCGCTCTCCTTTTCCACGGGCTCGTCGTTGCGTGTGAAAGTTCGCGTCGAAGAGGGCCAGTCGCCGCCGCGGATCTACGTGAGCGCCACATCCCTCGGCGAGCCGAAGTACTGGCGCGACATCAACTCCAACGGCGAGGCTGAGGTCGTGCTCTCGGGTTTGAGCGCCGGGCGCTACAGCGTCAATGTGAGCTTGATCTCCGGCGGCCCACGTAGCGCACCGCGCGAGATCGAAGTCGACGGCTTGAACGAGGTCGCGCTCGACTTCGCGCCTTAGCCGTTGCGCCGGCGCCCGCCGACTGACGAGCCGGGGAACGGCGCGAAACCAGCACGAGGCCCGGCGCTCACCGCCGAACGCGGGCGACGCTTGGAGTTGGCGCGCGACGCCGAGCCGCTCACCACGTCATCGGCGATCAGCACGCCCGGCGCTTCGCCTCGCTCAAGCAGCCGCCGACGCCAAGCGTAGAGCGTCCCCGGCGTGACGCCGTAATTCCCAGCGATCTCGCGCGTGCTCGCGCCGGTGCGCACCTGCTCCGCAAGCACGCGCGAGTAGTGCGCGGTCAAATCGTTCCGGCCGATCGATGGCTCCACGCCACAAGGATGCGCCGGCCCGAGCCCGCACTCCAGTGGACGACACGTTTCTCCGCCGTACGCCTACGTCCCGTTGTTGCGGAAACGCGTTCTCGAGGAAGGACGTTCGTCGCGACACGAAACCAATGACCCTAGAGCATCTCACGTCGCTGCCAACTCAATGATCAAGGGGTTAGTTCTTTCGCTCAAATAGAAGTGTCCTGGAAACGTTTCCAGGTGAATGTGCGAGGAGTTCCCGGCAATGAGGCCCCGAGCAAATCGCTCGATCGTCTCGGACAAGTCCTCTAGAAAGGTTCGCTCGCCGCGGAACCTGCACCCTCCAGGATCGACGGAGATCACGACCTTCCCCTCCGCAACCTCGGCTATGACGGGAATCACGGGAGCGTATTCACGCCCATCATCCGATACTTCCAGAACCGAAAGCTCGACCTCTTTGCCGCCACCACGAACCGCGCTCGCCAACGCGACGAGATCGTCCCGATTGCCTTCAATCGACAGTTCGTTTCGCCAGATTCGGATACTGAGAGGCATTGCACTGTCCTTAGCGTTCACTGCGACGAGGGGAACTCACCGGCGCGCACGGTTTCATGGTCGATACTCGCGTGAAGACTACGACGCCAAGAGCCTGATGCACACTTTTCGCCCACTCATGTCGGCCGAGTCGAAGCTCCGCGAGACGCCGAGTCGAACGCCGGAGCTGGTGCCCGAGAGCTTCGACGAGAAGGCGGACGCGTGGTTCGGCACCGGGTCTCGCTCGATCAACGGACATCGCACACCGAACAGTCCCGGCGGCCTCACGGACAGAGCACAAACGAGAGCCCCTGAGTGGCCGGCAGTCCGGCGGGCGCCAGCGCATCGCGAATCCAAGCCTGGGCCCAGACGGTTTGACCGGCCGCGAACGGCGCGCCGAGGGCGAGCGGGTTGCCCGCGCGGAACGCGTTCCAGTCGATGCGCAGGACGCCGTCGCAACTCCCCGCGCTCGCGCCGGTGAACAACACGCCGATGCGCTGCAAAGGCGGACGCACGCAGCGCCAGCTCCCCGTGCCGGGGACCGCGATCGCCGTCGGTCCGTTGACTCCGTAGAAGATGCCTCCGTTGCGCGCGCCGTCGAGCCCGACGGCGACGAGGTCGAATCCACTCGACTGCGAAGCGCTCGCGGCGCCGACGCCGAACAGCGTCCCGCTGCAACCCGAACTCGACGTGCCGGCGGTGCAGTAACTCGTCGGCGGTTGCGGACTCGCGAGGTCGAACACGTGCGCCTTGCCCAGGTGCGGCGACACGCCGGCGTTGCGCTGATTGCCGACGACCACGGTGGCGCCCGACAGCGCGACGTTCACGCCGAATTCGTCGGCGGCGAGCGCGTCGGAGGCCGTGAGCGTCTGCGTTTGGGCCCAGGATGCGCCGCCCGCGCTTCGCTCGAACACGTACACGGCGCCCTGGGAGTTCAGCGGCTCGTTGCGGCGGGGCGCGCCGATCAGCGCGCGCGCTCCGTCGAACGCGATGGAGGCGCCGAAGAAGTCGAGGGACTGCGTGGGGCTCGGGCGAAGGTCTTGGTGCAGGCCCCAGTTCCCCGCGCCGCCGAGGTTGCGCTCGTACGTGCGCACTACGCCGCCGCCCAAGATCGCCGGGACTCCGACCAGCGCCGTGTCGCCGCGCAAGGCGAGCGCACTACCGGCCTGCTCGTTCGAAGTGTTGGGGAAGTCTGGATCGAGCACCTTGGCGAGCCCCCAGTTGTCCGGGCCGCCCACGTTGCGTTCGAAAACGTACGCGTTGCCGTCCCAACTCGCCCAGCGCGGATCGGACACGAGCAAGGTATCGCCGTCGAGGGCGACGACCTCGCCGAACTTGCCGTCGGGCGAGTTGGGCAGCGGCGAGAAGATCTGCACCACGCGTCCCCACCGGTTCGGTCCGCCCGCGTCGCGGCGGAAGACATGCACGGATCCGTGCGCGCCCTGGAAGAAGGAAGAGGCGCCGACGGCGATCGTGTCCCCGCTGATCGCCAAACCGCGGCCGAAATTGTCGCCGTTCCCGGACGCACCGTTGGTGAGGACGTGCACTTGCCCCCACGCGCCCGGTCCGCCGGCGTTGCGCTCGCGCAGACTCACGACGTTGCCGCCGCTCACCGCTGCCAGGTCGCCTTCGATGGCCAGTCGGAACCCGAAGCCGGGTGGGCCACTCATGGTCACGGTCCTATGCCAAACGTGAGCGTCGAGCGGATCGCGCTCGAACACGAACAGCGAACTTGGCGAGAACGAGACCGCGCTCACCAGCGCCGTGTCGCCCCAAACGCCGACGCCCCAGCCGAAGTACTGGTTCGTTTGGTTCACGGGCGGCTCGAGGGCGAAGACCTCGGCCGGGAGGCACTGCGCCGCGGCGCCGGCGGCGAGGGACAGAGCGACACAAGTGCGGACACAGAGCGAGAGGATCACGGAGATCTCCGAGGTTCGAGAACTCACCGCCCGCGATCAGCCTACTCGAACTCTGCGAGTTGGTGCGCGAAGTCGCCGCAGCGCGTGGCGACGGCGGCGATTGGAGGGTCGACTGCGCAACTCTCGCGCTCGCCGCCGAACGCGGGCGGCGATTAGAGTTTGCGCACGATGGCCGTCGAACTCGCGCAATGGCTGCGCTCCAACGCCCGGCGCGTGATCTTGCGCGTCGTTTCGGGCAGCCACGCCTACGGGCTCGCGAGCGATCGAAGCGACGTCGACGAGCGCGGAGTGTTCGTCGTGCCCGCAGTCGACTGGCTTTCGTTGAGCGCGCCGCTCGAGCACGTTCAGGACGAGCGCGGGGACACCGTCTTCTACGGCCTGCGCAAGTTCCTGGGGCTCGCGGCCGACGCGAACCCGAGCGTGCTCGAAGTGCTCTTCGCGCCCGCCGACACGTTCCTCGAGAGCCACGCCGCGGCGGCGCCGCTCCTCGCCGCACGCTCGCACTTCCTCTCCACGCGCTGCATCGAGAGCCACGTCGGCTATGCGCGCTCGCAGATCCAGCGCGCGCGCGGCCAGAACAAGTGGATCCACCACCCCCAACCCGAGGCGCCGCCGCGCCGCGAGGAATTCTGCTTCGTCGTGCTCGGTCCGTGGCCGGGCGCCGCCGTCGACGCGGGCGCGCGAGCGAACTCCATGCCGCTGCGGCCTGTGCCGCTCGCGCAGTCCGGCGTCGATCTGCGCGAGTTCCACTGCGCCGCGCTCGAACACGTGCCGCGCACCTTCCGGCTGTACCACTACGGACCGGCCGCGCGCGGCGTTTTCCGCGAGGACGTGCTCGTGTGCGAGCCCATTCCTCGCGAGGACGAGTTCACGCGGCTGCGCGGGCTCCTGATCTACGACGAAACAGGCTACGCACGCGCGAAGCGCGATCACGAGCACTACTGGCAATGGCGCGCGTTGCGCAACGAAGCGCGTTGGCGCACGCAGGAAGCGGGCGAGCTCGATTACGACGCGAAGAACCTGATGCACACGTTCCGGCTGTTGATGTCGGCGGATTCGATCCTCCGCCGCGGTGCACCGCGCGTGCGCTTCGAGGGTCCCGAGCGCGACGAGTTGCTGCGCATCCGCGCGGGCGCGTACTCCTACGACGAGCTCGTGGCGCGCGCCGAGGAACGCATCGCGGCGCTCGAGGAGCTGCGAGTTGCGGCGCCTTTGCCCGCCGCGCCGGCGCCGGAGTTCGTCGACGAGTTGCTTCGCACGGTCACCGAGCGCTGGGAGTCGGAGCGTGAGTGAAGCCATTCGAAACGCGCTCGAACTCGCCGCCTCCGAGCGGTGCGTGCGCGTGCTCCACGCCTGCGAATCCGGGAGCCGCGCGTGGGGATTCGCGTCGCCGAACAGCGATTTCGACGTGCGCTTCCTCTACCTGCACGAGCCAGACTGGTACCTGCGCATCTTCAGCGGCGCCGACACGATCACCGCGATGCTGCCCGGGGACCTCGACCTCAGCGGCTGGGATCTGCGCAAGGCGCTGACGCTGTTCGCGAAGAGCAACGCTTCGCTGTTCGAGCACCTGGGGTCGCCGATCGTCTACGCGCAGGACGCGGAACTCGCCGCCCGCTTGCGCGCGCTCATCCCAGAGTTCTTCAACCCGATCGCCGTGGGTCACCACTACCTCTCGATCGCGCGCAACGTGAGCGCCGAGCACCTCGCCGGCCCGTCGGTCGACATCAAGAAGCTGTTCTACATCCTGCGGCCGCTCGCAGCGTTTCGCTGGATCGAGCTGCGGTCTTCGATGCCGCCCACGGACTTTCTCGAAGTGCTCGCGGGGATCGACTCGAGCGACCTGCAGCGGAGTTGGGTCGACGAGCTGCGCGCGCGCAAGCGGACGCTGCTCGAAGGCGATTCCATCGAGCTCGAGCCGCCGGTGCGGAGCTGGGTCGAGAGCTGGCTCGAACGCAGCGGCGCGGCGGTTGCGGCGCTTCCGAGTCGGAAGGGCGAGGTAGCGCGGCTCGACGCGCTGTTCCTCGACGTTCTGCGGCGCGAGCGGGTCTGACTCGCCACTTCGGCGCGCAGGTCGCGCCTGGAGTACGCTCGCGCGCATGCAACTCGCGGTTCTGCTCGTCCTCGCGGCGCA
>CALFYL010000390.1 GCA_937952135.1 uncultured Planctomycetia bacterium | reverse complement strand
CCGCGCACAATAAGCTCTGGACGCGCCGAATCCCGAGCGCGCCGGACGTCGATCCGGCCTGTGAGCGAAACACCTCGTCCTCGGCAAGTGGCTGCGGCGCCCCTACGAGTTCCGCACGACATCCAATTGTCGAAGCGGGGCATCGATGCGTGGGGCGACCGCGTGCTGAGCGCCTACTGCGACGACAAGAAACGTCCGCCGCCGCCGTGAAGGCGGCGAAGCGCGGGCGTCGACTGCAGTGGAGTGCGGGCCGCGCTAGGCTCCTTCGAGTCGCTCTTCTTCGTCCAGAGGGTTCAGCATGTCTTCGAAATGCATCGGTTCGGTCGCTCTCGCGGCCTGTGTGCTGCTGTTCGGCGCCGCTCGTCCCGTCGTGGACGGCGGACGGGAGTTCGAGAGCGCGGCCTACGGATTCGCGTTCGATCCGCCGGAGTTCGAGGTGGACCCCGACTGCGCGAATTCGATGGTCGCGCACTTCTACGGGCCGCCCGAGGACGGCTTTGCGCCGAACGTGAACATCCAGCGCCAGCGCTACGAAGGCTCGATCGAGGAGTACGCGAAGCTCTCGGAGGCGCAGACGGAGAGCGCGAACTGGAAGCTGCTCGAGTCGAAGGCCGGCGCCATCGGCGACCGCGCGACGCACCGAATGCGCGCGCAGGCCACGCTGGCCTCGAACGACCTCGAGTTCGTGAGCCTCGCCGTTCGAGACGGGGAGAGCCACGTGCTGCTGTTCACCTACACGGTTCCGCAGGCGCGGGCGGACGAGCTCGAGAAAGCGATCGAGGAGTCGATCGCGAGTTTGAAGTTCGACTGACGCGCGAAGAAACGGCCTACGCCGGCGCGAACTGCGCCAGCATGCGGCGCTGCACGACGGCGGTGAACTCGTCCGTCTTCAGCTTGCCGCCGATGTCGCCGGTCTTCTCGCCGGCGGCGATCGCGTCGAGCAGCGCGGTGCGCAGCGCGCGGCTCGCGTCGATCTCGCCGATGTGGCGCAGCATCGAGGAGAGCGCGAGCAGCGCCGCGGTCGGGTTGCACAGGTTCTTGCCGGCGATGTCGGGCGCCGTGCCGCCGGCGGGGTCGAACATCGCGAGCGAGATCACGCCGTTGTCGTGGAAGGCGTAGCTCGCGCTGTCGCCCAGGCCCACCGAGCCGATCAGGCCGCAGAGCATGTCGGAGAGGAAGTCGCCGTACTCGTTCGGCGTCACGATCACCGAGTAGCGCTCGGGGTGCATGATGATGTTCGCGAGCATCGAGTCGAACAGCTCGCGGCGGTAGGGAATGCCCGGGTAGTCCTGGCTCACGTTGCCGCACACTTCCTCGAACAGGCCGTCGGTGCCCTTCTGGATCGTGTACTTCGAGCTCGACACCACACCCGCTTTGCGCACCATCGCGAGCTTGAACGCGAAGCGCGCCGCGTGGCGCGTCGGCAAGCGCTCGATCACGCGCAGGCTCACCGCGGTGTCCGGGCCGATGCGGCGCCCCGCGTCCTCGTACGTCCCGCCCGTGCCGATGCGCACGACGTCGATGTCGAGCGGGCGCGTGAAGTTCGTCTCGATGCCCGGGATGGTGGTGACCGGACGGTGGATGACCGAGAACTGGCAGCGGTCGCGCAGGATCTTGTTGGGGCTCGCGTCCTCGCTGGTGGTCGTCGTCGGGTACTTGATCGAGACCTTGGTCTGCCGCATCAGGCGCTCGGCCTCGTCGTAGACCTCGGCGCCGCGCGCGGCTCGCGAGCCCGACGACAGGTCCACGGCGAGGAATTCCAGCTTCAGCGGCAGCGCCTCGGCGATGGCGTGGACGGCGCGCGAGAGTTCGGCGCTGATGCCGTCTCCCAGCAACTCGACTACCCGGTAGCTCTTCACGTGGTGGACTTTGGTGGTCGGAAGGTGGCGTCGCGCAGGAGGGCCCTCGGAGCAGGGCGCGAGACGGGGCGCGAACTCAGGTCGGGGACGTGTCGGGGGAACGTGCCAGGGGCGGACTCGGCGGGGGGGGGGCTCGCCGAGCTTGGCCCGCCAGTGGCGGCCCGTTGCAGACGCAGTGCGGCGGCAGTGCGGTGCGCGGTGGGGAGCGTTCTTTCGTCCGCTCCCACACCGCGCAGGCTCCGCCGTCGCCAGCGGTTCCCTCCCTCGTGCGGGGTGCGCTTCGCGTTCGGCCGCGGCCGACGGGGTCAGGAGCACCGTCGGACGAGCCTCGGCGGAGCGCTTTCCCGCACTTGAAGGGGCAAACAGGATAGGGACCGCGCGCGTCGAGGCAAGGGGGCGCCGCCCTCGGACGCCCACAACGCGCGGTTTTGCGGCCTAAATCACAACTTGCCGCTCCGCGGCGGTACAACGAGCGCGCGGTCGCCGCTGGCAGGCGGAGCGGCTGCGCGAGGCGAGCGCGGGGAGCGTTTGCCAACATGGGCGCGCGCGGTCGACCGCGGCAGACGGAGAAACATGGCGAAGAAATCGAGCACAGCAGCAATCCTGACGGCGGCGGGCGCGGCCCTGGTCCTCATCGGGGCGGCCTGGTGGTTCCTCGGCTCGGGGCCGCAGCCGACGGACAACGCGGTCGCGACTCCGACGGCGGTGCGGGTGCCCGGCGACACCGGTGCTCCGCCGGAGGCGCCGAATCGCGACGAGATGCCGGCGGTCGCCCTCGAGGTCGATGCGGTGTCGAGCACGACCTCCACGGTCGCGTGGCCCGTCAAGGTCGAGCTCGAACTCATCCGCCCCGCGCACCTGCCGCAGGCCAAGGGGCTTCCGCCGCTGGGCTCCGGCGCGAACGCGCGCCTCGCCGGCCGGCTCTCGCGCGGCAACGCGGGCGTCGTGGGCCGGCTGACGTTCACCGGCGGCGCGAACCTCGGCCGCGTGCTGGAGTGCAGCTCGAACGGCGACTTCGGGGCCGTCGACCTGTACCCCGGCCTCGCGGAGCTCAAGGTCGTCGCCCCCGGGGTGGAGTCGATTCGCGAAGTGCTGCTGCGCTCGAACGCGCTCGAGCAGCTCAACATCTCCTACGACTTCCCGGGCTCGGTGTCGGGCCAGGTGTTCGACCGCGACGCGAATCCGCTCGGCGGCGTCGACGTCGAGCTCGACGGCCAGCACGCCACCACCGACGAGCTCGGCGCCTTCCGCTTCGACACGGCGTTCGGCGGCGAGCGCGTGCGGCTCGTGCTGCGCAAGAAGGGCTACGCGACCTTCACCGATGTCGTCGGCGTCGCGGCGGGCCGCCCGCTCGGCAAGGAGCGCTTCACGTTCACGCTGCAGCCGGCGGCGACGCTCGCGCTCCAACTCGGGCCGCGCGTCGGCGCGCAGGGCGACTCGACGGTCGTGATCCTGCCCGAGGTCCAGGGCCCGAACCGCGTCTATCCGTGGCACCGCATCTCGCCGCTGCGCATCGCGCCCGGCGCCACGCACGTGCTCGACGACCTGCCGGCGATGCGCCTCACGGTGCGCGTGTTCCACGAAGGCGCGCTCGCGGAGCCCGAGAGCGCCACCGTGTTCCTGCGCGCGGGCGACACGGTGCGGCACGAGGTGCGCTTCGAACCCGGTCCGGCGATCACCGGCGTCGTCGTCGACGAGCAAGGCCGGCGGCTCGAGGGCGCGCGCGTGGTGTGCGAAGCTCCCGATCGCATCGGCGCCGCGCACCAATACCTGGCGAAGATGCCCTACGAGACCGGCGTCGAGATCCTGCCGCCCCTGCCCGTCGGCTCGGGCGAAGTGCGCACGGCGTTCAACGGCGAGTTCACGCTCTCGACCTGGCCGAAGCTCGGCGGGATGCGCTACCTGTGGGCGCAGAGCGCGGACGGCAAGCGCTGGGGCGGACGCGCGATCCCGACCGACGCCAAGGACCCGATCGAGCTCGTGATCAAGCCCATCGAGAGCGGCAAGTGGGCCGTGAGCTTGGATCTCGCGGGCCGCCACCAGGGCGTTCCGGTGATCGCATCGATCGGCGGCGCGGCCCAGCCCGAGCTGCTGCTTCCGCCGAAAACCCCGCTGGTTCTGCGCGGTTTGGCGGCCGGAACGTGGCGCGTGCGCGCGTCGTGGAACGGCATGGCGCTGCTGGGCGAAGGCCAGGACTTCGAGCTCGACGGCGACCACACGCACGTGATCCCGCTGCCCGAAGGAGCGATCGTGGGCCAGGACGAGGACACGCTGCTCCGCGCGGGACGCCTGAACGCGTCGAAACCGAATTGATGGGGCCGAATCGACGGGGCCGAATCGATGGGGCCGAGTTGACTCGCTCGAGCTGACGCGCGCCGGCGCCCGCCCGAGCGTCTTCAGCCCGACGCGCTCGGCCGCGTGAAGGGAGCGAGCGCGTCGCGGAACTCGCGCGCGGATTGAAAGCGCTCGTCGCGGCGCTTCGCCAAGGCCTTGTGCACGCAGCGCGCGAGCTCCTCGGGCAAACCCTCGCGCAGTTGCTCGATCGGCTCCGGCGCTTCCCTCTGGATCGCGACGATCGTCTCGGTGAGCGAGCGGCCGTAGAAGGCCGGCAGCCCGCCGAGCAGCGCGTAGAGCATCGCCCCCGTCGCGTAGATGTCGCCGCGCTCGTCGACGCGTTCGCCGCGCAGTTGCTCGGGCGCGGCGTACAGCGGCGTGCCGATCGTCTCGCCGGCGCCGGTGATCGTCGCGCCGGGGGCGCGCAGGCGTGCGAGCCCGAAGTCGCCGAGCTTCACCGAGCCCACGAAGTCGAGGAAGCAGTTCGCCGGCTTGATGTCGCGGTGCAGCACGCCGACGTCGTGCGCGGCGGCGAGTCCCTCGAGCACCTGCACGGTCCAGTCGACGACGTGCTCGACCGGCTTCGGCTCGTCGAACAAGAAGCCCTGCAGCGACTCGCCGCTCATCAGCTCCATCACGAGCGCGGGGATGCCGCCGACGGCGCGCGCTTCGAAGACGCGCACGCAATTGGGGTGCGTGATGCGCGCCATGAGCTCGCCTTCGCGCCGAAAGCGCTCGAGCGCGAGCGGATCGTCGTTGCGCCAGCGCGGCAGGAGCTTGATCGCGACGGCGAGGCCGGACTTCAGGTCGAGGCCGGCGAACACCTCGCCCATGGCCCCGCGGCCGATGGAGCGTTCGAAGCGCAGGCCGTCCACCTCGAGCGGCATGCGGCCCTCCAGCATCGAACGTTCCCGGCGCGCCATCGCTCCGCATGCTAACGGCGGCGCCGCACTCGCCGCGTCATCCGCGGCGCGTGCGCACTACAATCCGCGCCCCGTGCGCACCCTCACCCTGGATGGACATTCGTTGCGGCTCGACGATCTCGAGCCGTGTTTGCGCGGCCAAGCGCTTCGACTCGAGCTGGCGCCGCGGGCAAAAGACGCCGTGGCGAAGGCCCGCGCGCTCGTCGACGCGCACATCGAAGCCGGCGACATCGTCTACGGACTCACGACGGGCTTCGGCAAGCTCAAGAGCGTCGCCATCGAGCGCAAGGACCTCGTCGAGCTGCAGCGCAACCTCGTGCTGTCGCACTGTTGCGGCGTCGGCGCGCCGATGCCGACGTCCGAAGTGCGCGCGGCGCAGATCTGCCGCATCAACGAGCTCGCGCGCGGGCATTCGGGCGTGCGCGGGGAGCTGCTCGAAGCGCTCGTGCGCCAGTTCAACGCCGGATTCGTGCCGCACGTGCCGCAGCAGGGATCCGTGGGCGCCAGCGGCGACCTCGCGCCGCTCGCGCACATGGCGGCGGCGGCGATGGGCGTCGGCGACGCGTACGTGTGGACGCCCGCGGGCGAGCGGCGCATGGCGGCGAGCGCGGCGCTTGCGGAACTCGGCGAGAAGCCCGTCGAGTACCAGGCGAAGGAAGGGCTCGCGGTCATCAACGGCACCGAGGTGATGAAGGCCGTCGGCGCGCTCGTGCTGCTGCGCGCGAGGAACCTGTCGAAGTGCGCGGATGTGCTCGCGGCGCTCACGATCGAGGCTTTGCTCGGCTCTGGCAGGCCGTTCGAGGATCGCTTTGCGCTCTTGAAGGGCCACGCCAGCCACGGACGCGCTTCGGAGAACGTGCGCAAGTGCCTCGCGAACTCTGGGGTGCTCGAGAGCCACAAGAACTGCTCGCGCGTGCAGGACGCGTACTCGCTGCGCTGCACGCCGCAGGTGCACGGCGCCTTCAAGGCGGCGCTCGAGCACGTCGAGAGCGTCTTCGCAGCCGAACTCAACTCCGTCACCGACAACCCGGTGATCTTCGCCGAGACCGGCGAGGTCGTGAGCGCGGGCCAGTTCCACGGCCAGCCGATCGCGATTCCGCTCGACTACCTCGCGGCGGCCCTCGCCACGCTCGCGAACATCTCCGAGCGGCGCCTCGAGCAGCTCGTCAACCCCGACCTCTCGCACCTTCCGCCGTTCCTCACGCCGAATCCGGGCCTGAACTCGGGCTTCATGATCGCGCAGGTCACGGCCGCCGCGCTCGCGAGCGAGAACAAGAGCCTCGCGCACCCCGCCTCGGTCGACACGATCCCCACCAGCGCCAATCAAGAGGACCACGTCTCGATGGGCCTCACCGCCGCTCGCAAGGCGCGCACGATCTGCGACAACGTCGAAGCCGTCCTCGCCATCGAATGGCTCGCCGCCTCCCAAGCGCGCGAGTTCCACTCCGACCTGCGCGCCGGCGACGGCGCCCAAGCCGCGCACGAGTTCCTGCGTCGACATGTCGCGAAGCTCGAGCAAGACCGCTTCTTCCACACCGACATCGAAACCGCGCGCGCGCTGCTCGCTCGCGGCGAGCTCGCTGTCGCGGTCGAGCGTGTGGTGGGGGCGTTGTTGGCGTGACTGGAGACCTGGGCGCCATTGCGCGAGACGCGTTGCTGGCAAGCGGGAGCGCGATTCCCGTCTTTGGCGCGTTGTTGGACTATTTCGAGCGCAGGAAGGACCAGCAGGACGACGAGTCCACTCGTCGGACCTTCGAGTGTCTTCAACGCGAACTCGAGCGACTTAAGGACCGCGTCGTTGCGAAGATCGAACGCGACAGCGAACTCGAACGTCGGCTGTCCGAAGTCTCTACTCAGGTTGGGATCATCGCGCGGCGGTCGCACAACCCTGTAAGGCTCGACGCGGCTGCGCGCTTGATGGCGAACGTATTGCTACGCGACGGCGATTCCGAAGTGATCGAGCACGCAGAGCGTCAGCTCTTCCTGAACGCGCTCGAGTCGCTGTCGGATGCGGCAATCACGTTGCTAGCGAAGGCGCACCATGCGCTTGGCGTCGGCGCAAAGCGAGATCTGGAGCAGAGGCTGGTGAGGCTCAGCTTCGCCGATCTACGACGGCAACTCGGACTGGATGAGTCCCTACTCATGGGGCTCGTTGCTGAACTCGATCGCTTCAACCTTCTCCGAAGAGTCGGTGCATCTCCCGTTCGCGGCCCCACCGGGCTCTACGACAACGACCCGATCGAGATCACACCGCTCGCGGGTCATTTCGTACGGTTTGTGACCGGTGGCAGCGCATCGGGTGGTCGGGACTCTTGAGAAGTTGCAGAACGCGCGATCAATGAAAGCAACGAAAGCGCCTCTCGATACCGATTCGATCCCCGCCGTCCCGCTGCGTGGGCGTCGAGCCCGTGACGCGCGGCGAGCGGGCGAGTAGGTTCGTCCGCGATGAGTCAAGACACGCCGTACTCGGGGTCGCTGGTCGATCTGGTTCGAAGGGCGCCGCGTGCGCCCCTCACGGCGCTCGCGGCCGTTGCCTGCGTCGGGGTTTGGCTCGGGATGGCGGCGGGTGAGCCGCTCGAGCACGCGCACGATTGGGAGCGCTGGGGCGTGTACGCCATGCCCGAGCTGCTCGAGCACGCGTGGTGGGGGCTCCTGACGTCGTGCTTCGTTCACGGGGCGTTCTGGCACCTGGCGTTGAACGTGTATTGCCTCTGGGTGCTCGGCTCGCGCGTCGAGAAGCAAATCGGGACCTTGCACTACGGCCTGCTGACGGTCGTCGCCGGAGCGGTGTCGAGTCTCGGAGAAGCGCTCGCGTCGGACGACGCGGGCATTGGCTACTCGGGGATCGGCTACGCGCTGTTCGGCTTTGCGCTCGCGACGGGGAAGCGCTGGCCCGCGATGCGCGAGATCTCGACGCCGTACCTGGTGAAGCTCTGGGCTGCGTGGTTCGCGCTCGGAGTTCTCCTCACGCACTTCGACGTCTATGCGTTGGCGAACACCGCTCACGTCGTCGGGTTCGCGGTGGGAATGTCCTGGGGCTGGCTGAGTTCGGGCCGGCTCGTCCGCGGCGTGGCGCTCGGCGCCGCCGTGGCGCTCGCGTTGGTCGTCGCCATCTTCTGGCGTCCGTGGTCGCCGCACTGGAACTACGTCGAAGGCTTCGGGGCGCAACGCAGCGGAGATTTCGAGCGCGCCGAGCGTCGCTACGAGGCGATGATTCGAGCCGGGGGCGACGAGGGTTGGGCTCGCGCGGTGCTCGCGCACCTGCACTACGTCCGCGGGAACTTGGACGCGCATCGCGCGGAGCTCGAGCGCGCCGAGAACTTGAACCCGACGATGGCGGAATGGGCGGCGGGTGCGGCGAAAAACCTCGACTACACCCGCGAATGGACGCCGCAGATGACGGATCCCCAGAGACAAGCGCTGGTGCGCGCGGCGCTCGCCGAGGCCGAGTGGCGCTACGCCGATGCGCGCGAGGCCTACCGTGAGTACGTCGCCCGCTTTCCGCACGAGTACGACAACAAGCTGCGTCTCGCGAAGCTCGCGGAAGCAGACGACCTCGCCTCGAGCGAGGAGATCGAGGAAGCCGTGGCCCTCGCGCTCGAGGTGGAGGCGAAGGACAAATCCCTCGCGCCAGCGGCCAGGGAACTGCTCGAGCAGCTCGAAGGGCTGCAGCGCTGACAGGGCCGAGGAACCCGCGGACTCTTGTTTGCGCGCGGAAGATGCAGCGAGCACGCTTTGCCGAGGAGTAGCTTGAGCACGTGAAGTCGGGCGCCGGATCGAACGAAACGTCGACGCGTTTCTGGCTCGTGCATTTGGCGGCGCCGCTGGCCCTCGGGGCTGCGGCCATCGCGGTGTTGCACTACGGCGGCGGCGACCGCGCCGCGCTCGACGCGGCGTTCGATGCGGACGCGGGCCGCTTTCCGTGGCGCCACCATCCCCTCACCGAGGCCGGGCTGCACGTCGGCGGCAAGTACCTGGCGATCGCCGCGGCGGCCGTTTGCGCGTTGCTGCTCGTGGCCTCTCGCTGGCGACCGTCGCTCGCGGCGTGGCGCGGTCCGCTCGGACTCTTCGTGGCGGCGATGCTGCTCGGGCCGCTGGCGACGAGCGTGGGCAAGAGCCTCTCGAACGCGCGCTGCCCCTGGGATCTCGAACGCTACGGCGGGTTCGCGCGGCACGAGTTCAACCATGCCGAGGATGGAACGCTCGGGCGCCGCGGCTGCTTCCCCTGCGGCTCGGCCTCGGCCGGATTCGCCCTGACGGCGGCGTACTTCGCTCTGCGGCGCCGACGTCCGCGCGCCGCGCGCGTCGCGCTCGGCGTCGGCTTGGCGTACGGAACCCTGCTCGGCGCCGGGCGCGTGCTTCAGGGCGCGCACTACCCGAGCCACGTGATCGGAACGGCGCTGGTGTGTTGGAACGTCTCGCTCGGGCTCTACGCGCTCACGCTCAAACGCCGCGACGATCAGTGGGCCGCGCTGACCGAGCCGACCGTCAGCGAGCGCGTTTCGTAGTTCTCGTAGGCAGTCTGGAACACCGCCGTCGCCTCGTCCGCGAGCGCGCGGAGCCGCTCGTCCGCGAGCTCGGGTGCGAGCGAGACGAACTCGTCGCTCTCGCGGCCGGAGCGGCGCGCGAAGCTCACGGATTTGCGCAGGCCGAGCACCACGAGCGCGTCGTCGACCACCATGCCGACGTCGCGGTTGTGGTGCACGAACGCGCGCCCGCCGTCGGCCGGCAAGCCGATCAAGCTCGTGCCGAGGAAGCTCGCGCGCGCTCGAATTCCGCACAGATCGAGCAGCGTGGGCGCGAGGTCGATCTGCGAGCAGAGTCGCTCGATGCGCGCGCCCTTCGGCGCGACTCCGGCCCCGACGAACAGTGCGGGGACTCGATAGCTTCGGATCGGGATGTCCTCCGAACCGTAAACGCGCGCGCCGTGGTCGCCGACGAGCAGCACGAGCGTGGTGTCGAGCAGCCCCGTCGTTCGCAGGGTGTCGAGGTAGCGGCCGACGCACCAATCCGCGTAGCGCACGGCGCCGCGCCGGGACGGATCGTCCTCGCTCCAGCCAGGGCGTCCCTTCGGCACGCGGTACGGCTTGTGGTTCGACACCGAGAGCAGCGTTGCGAAGAACGGCTCGCCCTTCTCGCGCTGCGCGAGTTGGCGCGCGAGGAGAGCGTCGAAGATGTGCTCGTCCGCCACACCCCAGATCGTGGAGAAGGCGTCGGCAGGGAAGTCCGGCTGCTCCACGAACTCGGCGTAGCCGTTCGCCAGCATGAACGGCTTCATCGAGTCGAACACGCCGAACCCGCCGTAGTAGAACGCCGTCGAGTAGCCCGCCTCACGGAACACGCGCGCGACCGTGGCGACGCTCTCGGACTTGTCGCGCTTGACGATCGAATCGCCGGGCAGCGGCACGAACGAGCAGAGCACGCCTTCGAGCCCGCGGACGGTGCGGTTGCCGTTCGCGACGAGGTTGGTGAGCGCGAGCCCCTCGGGCATCCAGCGATCGATCTCGGGCGTGCACGGGGCCTTGGCATGGCCCGACGAGCCGACGAAGTCGCAGCCGAGGCTCTCCTCGATCAGGATCACGACCTGGCGCGGCGGCGGATGCACTCGCAAGGGCGCGAACTCCTTCTGCAGCTCGCCCGGTTGCGCGTCCGCGGCGAGATCGAGCACGTCGGCCGCGAGCTGGTGCGCGTACGGATCGGGCAGGGTGCGGTAGTAGAGCTCGTAGTCGAGGCCCGCCGACCAGAACGCGCGCACGAGCTGCACGCAGCCGTTCGCCGCGATCTCGCCCGCCTCGCGGTTCGCGAAGGTGTCGCGCGGCTGCGCCACGAGCGCGCCGATCGCGGCGAGCGACGCGGCGAGCGAGATCGACACGCTGCCGACGCGGGACTTCCACGGCACGGACGGACGCGGCTGATCGAGGATCCAACCGCGCGTGAGCCACGCCGTGGCGAGCCCGAACGCTGCCGCGAGCCCGACGAACAGCGGCACGTCGTAACTCTCGAACACGTTGCCGACGACTTCGTGTGGAAACAGCAGGTAGTCGACCGCGATGTTGTTGAAGCGGGCGTCGAACTCCTCGAAGTAGAAGTACTCGACGAAGGCGCCGAATGCGGCGAGCGCCGCGAAAACCGCCGTGAGCGCGAAGCGGGGGGCGCGGCGCCGCAGCCAGCGGTCGCCGCCGATCGACCAGACGACGGCGATCGGCAGCGCGGCCAGGATGGCGACGAGCGAATCGTCGATCGTGCCCCGCAGGAGCGAGAACACCCGGTCGTGCAGGGTGAGCTCCCCCGCGAGGCCCGCGACGAGCGCGAGTCGAAGCGCGGCGCCCGTGAGCACCACGATCAGAGCGAGCAGCGTCACCAGTCGGATGCCGGGCTGCCGCGTGCGGTGGAGCATTGTGGTTCTTTCAGCGCTTCGGGTAACAAGTGCCGCGCGACCGCCTCTGCGCTGGTGCAGGACGCCCGCGCGATCAAACGCTCCTGAAGCAGGCAAGCCGCATGCCGCTCCCGCGCGCTCGGCGTCGCTAGACTCTGGGCTCGCCATGCAGACCTCCACGACCACGAACACCCACGCGATGGCCTCGGCCGGCGCTCACGCCTTCGATTCGATTCCGACCGGGCCGCAGCGCGCGCCGCGCGGCACGAAGCTCACCTGCAAGAGTTGGGGCGCCGAAGCCGCCCTGCGCATGCTGATGAACAACCTCGACCCCGAAGTGGCCGAGGACCCCGCGAACCTGGTGGTGTACGGCGGCAGCGGCAAGGCGGCGCGCGATTGGCCGAGCTTCCAGGCGATCGTCGCGACTCTGCGGCGGCTCGAGCCCGACGAGACCTTGCTCGTGCAGTCGGGCAAGCCGGTCGGCGTGTTCCGCACGCACCGCGGCGCGCCCCGCGTGCTGATCGCGAACTCGAACCTCGTCGGCAAATGGGCGACGTGGGAGCACTTCCGCAAGCTCGAGGCCGAGAACAAGATGATGTACGGCCAGATGACCGCTGGCTCGTGGATCTACATCGGCACGCAGGGGATCCTGCAGGGCACGTACGAGACGTTCGCGGCGGCCGCGAACAAGCTCTTCGGCGGAACGCTGAAGCGGCGCCTCGTCGTCACGGGCGGACTCGGTGGCATGGGCGGCGCGCAGCCGCTCGCGGCGACGATGAACGAGGCCACGGCGCTCGTCGCCGAAGTCGATGCCAGCCGCATCCAGAGGCGCCTCGACACGCGCTACCTCGACGTGCAAGTGGACGGCATCGACGCCGCGATCGACAAGGCGCTCGAATGGAAGGCGCAGGGGGTTGCGAAGTCCATCGGCGTGCCGTGCAACGCTACGGAGCTCCTCGCGCGGTTGATCGAGCGCAACATCACGCCCGATGTGCTCACCGACCAGACGAGCGCGCACGACCCGCTCGGCGGCTACGTGCCGGATGGCATGACGTACGAGGCTGCGCTGAAGCTGCGCGCCAGCGATCCCGAGCGCTACCAGCGCGAGTCGTTCCGCACGATGGTGCGCCACTGCGAGTTGATGATCGAGCTCCAGCGCCGCGGAGCGGACACGTTCGACTACGGCAACAACCTGCGCGGCCACGCGAAGGAAGCGGGGCTCGCGAACGCCTTCGACTTCGAAGGCTTCGTCCCCAAGTACATCCGCCCGCTGTTCTGCGAAGGGATGGGTCCGTTCCGCTGGGTCGCGCTGTCGGGGGATCCGAAGGACATCGCGGTCACCGACCGGATCATCCTCGAACTCTTCCCCGAGAAAGCGTCGCTTGCACGCTGGATCAAGCTCGCGGGCGAGCGCGTGCAGTTCCAAGGCCTGCCGGCGCGCATCTGCTGGCTCGGATACGGCGAGCGCGCGAAGGCGGGCCTCGCGTTCAACGAGGCCGTGCGTTCGGGTCGCATCTCGGCGCCGATCGTGATCGGGCGCGACCACCTCGACTGCGGCTCGGTCGCGAGCCCGAACCGCGAGACGGAAGCGATGAAGGACGGCACCGACGCGGTCGCGGATTGGCCGATCCTCAATGCGATGGTGAACATCGCCAGCGGCGCGTCGTGGGTGAGCTTCCACCACGGCGGCGGCGTCGGCATCGGTTATTCCCTGCACTCGGGGCAGGTGACCGTCGCCGACGGCTCGCGCGAGGCCGACGAGGCCGTGCAGCGCGTGCTGACGAACGACCCCGGCATGGGCGTGATCCGTCACGTGGACGCCGGCTACGACGAAGCGATCGCGTGCGCGCGCGAGCGCGGCGTCGACGTGCCGATGCTCTGAGTCGCGGCCGCGGAACTCGAGGCTCAGCCCGTGACGAGCTGCCAGGCGCGGCCGAGCCACTCGTGCAGCGCCCAAGCG
>CALFYL010000389.1 GCA_937952135.1 uncultured Planctomycetia bacterium | reverse complement strand
CGACGATGGCGCGCTCGATCATCGACTTCGAGTTGGCGTAGTGCTCTTCGACGCAACGCGAGCGCAGCTCTTCGAGGTACATGCGCGCCAGCTCGGAGAGCGCGATGTCGCGCCGCGGCACAATTGATCGGTACCTGCCGCATCAGGCGCCAGTAGCGGCAACGGCGCTTGACCGGTGCACCCATATCAGGGGCTCAGAGTGAACTCGAGCGCGTCCGAAAGATTGGTCGTGCCAGGCGCCGAGGGATCGCGATACCAAGCTTGTGCGTCGACCACATGGCCCGGCGCGAAGGGCTGGCCGAGGGCGGCGGCGTGGTCAGATCTCCATGCGCTCCAGTCGATCGAGAAAGATCCATCGCACGAGCCGCCCGTGCCGCCAGAGTTCTGCGAAAGCATGCGCTGTACTGGCGACTTCACGCACAGAAAGCTGGTGCTGCCAGGAGCCCATGCTGTCGCGTGCCTTCCGCTGACTCCGTAGAAAATCAGGCCGCTCTTGTCACCCTCAACCGAACTGCAGGTCACCACGAAACCGGACGGCGCTGACACACTTGGGATCCCCATCGCTGTCATGAGCGCATTGCATCCGTTGGTCGTCGTACCAGCCGTACAGTAGCTCACTGTCGCTCCGGGGATCTGTAGCCAGTGCACTCCGCTCTGGGTCGCCGAACTAGTTGAGCCGCCGGCAACGTAAACTCGACCTCCGACCACCGCCCCGGCGTGAAGATACAGAGACTGCGGCAAGGAAGCACCGGGTGACCAGGAGCCCAAGCCCTGCACGCTCGAGTTTGCCTGTGTCACCATGTCTGTCGGAGTGCTTCCCTCCCAGCCTCCGACGGTGATAACGCGACCGAATCCTGAGACAGCGACATGGTTCGACAGAGGTTGTGGAAGCGCTGTGCTTACAGTCCATGCTTGAAGCGTACCGTTGGGATTGACGACGGAACTATAGACAGCGGAGTGAATTGAGTTCCCACCATTGACTCCGCCGCCGATCACGTAGAGCGTTCCATCGCAGGTCGATGCGTGAGTATAGACGCCCTGAGGGAGCGGCGGCTCCGCTCGCCATGGGCCGAGGAGGCCGCCGACGCCTACGTCCGCGGCGAGTACCGCATCGTACAGTGATGCTCCGTCGGATCCACCGGTCACGTACAACGTCCCATTCCAAGCGGTCGCGCTAAAAAAATAGTTCGCCTGCGGCAGCGGGCTTGTTGCGTTCCAAGGTCCTACGTCACCATTCGGTTGAATCTTAGAAACGTAAACGGCGTCCGAAAGAACGATGCTGCCGTTGTAATGAAAGCCTCCCAGAACGTACAGGAATCCACTGGTGGCAACGGCCGCGTGAAAATAGACACCTTCTGGAAGCGGTGTCGTCTCGATCCATGGGCCCAGTCCACCGCCGGGCTGCACAGCGGAAACAAGTACTCGATGAGCGCCTTGAACGCCCTCCAAAAGATTGATGCCACCAACCAGGTAGAGGTGGCCGGCGCCGCCCGCGACCGCATGCGCTGTGTATCCATCGGGCAGAGGCGTAGTTGCCGCCCAGCTGGACTGCTTGGCCGCTGCAAACAAAGGGAGCACCGAAATGAGCAGCGTGCCCACCACTCCTCGCCGTGCGAGACACAGCCCTGTTTGACTGGCAGTGAATCTCGGGCACGAACGCACGGCAGCCGACACGAAGCGTTGGGCTTTCTTCCTCCACTCGAAACACGCCTTCGTCGCCGGTTCCGCGCTCAGAAACGTCGCGCGGGCGGCGACCCGGTTCTCGTGCTGGACTGCGAATGCGAGATGCTCAGCCATACGGCACCAAGAGGGGAAGGGAGAACTTCAGCGTCGAAGGAAACCGCTAGAGACTACCACGCCTGTGTTTTCTGTGGCCCCGCACACATTTCACACCGACTCAGAGCGCGCCACTAGTAACGCGACGGGCTACAGCGATTGCCACGGCTCGACCAACCCTACGGGGGATGCGGTTTCGATTTCAGGTTACCCCCCCCCCCCCCCGCATCTCCTCCATCCCCAGGCACACGTACACGCGCGCCGTGAGCTTCGGGTCCGAGTGCCCCAGGTCTGCTGGGTAACCGCGGGCGATGTGCCGATGCGCTCAACTTCGACGCCGCCTCACCGCGGGCGTCGGCTGCTTCCGCTGATGTGCGCGCCGCGTTCACTGCGCGTCGCGAGCCCGCCCCCAACCGAGCCGTGTGTCAACTGGCCGCCATCCGCGGCCACCGCCCCCTCAGCTAATGGACCGCGACGTGCGTGCGGACCGGGGTCGGCAGCCGCCTGCCCAGCTCACCCCGCCACCTCCCGCTCCGCGCCCGGCCCCGTGCGCCCCTCGATCGCCGCGCGCACATCCTCGACCTCGAGCCTCGTGTAGTGCCTCGCGGTCATCTCGACCGTCTCGTGCCCGAGCAGCCGCTGCGTCACGGCCATGCTCACGCCGCGCCGGGCGAGCCGAGTCGCGGCGGTCCCGCGCAGCGCGTGGATGTCGAGCTTGCGGCCGAGCGCGTCGATGCGCTCGATACCAGCCGCGTCGAGCAGCCGCCGGAACACGCGGCGCGCGTTCTTGGTGTACTCGGCCGGTGAATTTCGAACACCCTTGGGGCCATGCGCTTGCCATGCGCGAGTCGGCCCCCGAGTTCTTCGAACAGTGCTCCCGCGTCGCCATCGAACGCCATCACCGTCAGTCCCGCGGTGGGCTGCTCGTTGTAGTCGTTCGGGTCGTATTCCTTGGCGTTGGGCCACCGGCTCCAAATGCGGTCGACGAGGTCCTGGCGTTTCTTGTGGATCGAGAACGCGGGATAGCGCTTCGTGCCATGCCCCGCTCGCTGCAGGTGGCCCTGCGCGAGGTAGAGACCGAACAGGAACCAGAACTCCTCGTCGTGCTCCGGGAACGGGTCGACGCTGTTGAGCGAGTGCACGGGCGTCATCGTGTAATCGCCGGCCTTCAGGCTCATCGGCGCGGAGCCACACGACTTCGCTGCCGACAATCGCAGCGCCCCTTCGCTGGGGTCGCCAGATGAGGAGCGGGTGGTTGTCGGACGCATCGGTCGTTGCGTCCCCGCCGCGCGCCGTGATGCGGTAGAGGTGCTCGGACGTGTACCGATGGGACGAGACGTGCTCGACGTCGTGGAACTTCCCGTCGCCGGCGAGTACGCGGTCGCCGATCGAGAGCGTGCGGATCGCGCGCCAACCTGCGTCGGTCAGCACCAGCGCGTCGGGGTGCAAGCACAAGTGCACCATGTGCGTGTCGTTGAGCTTCTTCACCTCCCACAGGTCCGTCGCGTTGGTCGGGCCAAGGAACGTGTGCGCCGCGCCTTCCTTCCAACCGTAGAACGCCAGCTCGAACGCACCCATGAAGTCCTTGCGCGTGAGCACCGGGTGGAGCTTGTTCCACACGATCGCTTGGCTGAAGTAGAGGCCGTTCTCGGCGAGCGCAGCCGGGTAGTTCGCGAGGTTCGCGTAGCCGCCCCAGATGTAGAAGCCGCGGCCAACGTCGAGAGCAGCGGCCGCGTTCGCGAACCACGCACGCAGGAGCCGTGCGAACTCGTCGTCGCTCACGAAGTCGTTCGCGAGCGGGCGGTCTTTCGCGCGCAGCTTGTCGTGCGTCTTCTTCGCCGCGCCCGGACGGCGTGCGAGGTCGAGACCTTGGTGATGCGCGCCCTTCGGAGTCGTCGCGCTGAACGAACTCAAGCCCGCGGCGATCGCGTTGTTCGAGCGCGGCTCGACCTTGACGTTGTACGGCGGGTCCATGTTCACGAGCTGGATGCGCGCGCCGCCGAGCAAGCGCTGCACGTCCTCAGCCTTCGAGCTATCGCCGCACAGCAAGCGATGCTCGCCGAGAATCCACAGATCGCCGGTGCGCGTGGTCGCGGCGTCCGGCAGACCCGGCGCGCCGTCCTCCACGATGCCGTCGAGCGATTGGCCCGCGGCGATGACATCGTCCATGAGCGCGTTGAGTTCCTTCTCGTCGAAGCCAACGCCGGCCAGGGCGTCCTCGGCGTGGAGCGACTGGAGCAGCGTCGACAGCGCCGCGTTGTCGAACACCGACAGGTCCGAGGTGCGGTTGTCGGCAATCGCGAACGCCGCCGCCTCGAGCCCTTCGAGGTCGGTGCGCACGACGCTGATCGACTCCCATCCCAGCGCCTTGGCTGCAAGGTAGGTGCCGTTCCCGGCGCGGATCACGCACGCGCTGTCGATGACGATCGGCTTCTGCTGGCCGAACCGGGCGAGCGAGCCGCGG
>CALFYL010000388.1 GCA_937952135.1 uncultured Planctomycetia bacterium | reverse complement strand
TTCGCCGCGGAAGCGCCTTCGCTCATCAGGCTCTGCAAGCTGTCGAAGCTCATCAGGCTCGCGTGGTCGCGCCCCGCCGAGTCGAGCACGCGCACGTTCGCGCGAACGACCGCGCCCGAGCCGGACTCGATCTCGAGCACGAGCATCGTGCCCGGCCCGGCGCGCAATTCGACCTCGGCCACGCCTCCGGCGCTCACGCGCACGCTTTGCGATTCGCCCGAAATGGCGCCTGAAGCGCGCGCCGACACGCTGTAGGCGCCGGGCGCCGCCGATTCGAAGCGGAACTTGCCCTGGGCGTCCGTGCGCGTCGACGAGAAGGGGTTGAGGAGCACGCCCGCGGCGTCGCGCACGAAGATCGAGGCCTCCGGGAGCGGGCGTCCCTCGGCGTCGAGCACCGAGCCCGCGATGACGCCCGGCGTCTCGAGCACCAGCTCGACTTGCGTCGGCGTCGGGCTGTCCTTCACCTCGACTCCGGGGCGCACCGCGACGCCCCACGAGGAGCGGCCGCCCCCGAATCCACCGCCGCCGCCCGCGCGCAGCGTGTACAGCCCGGGCGCGAGGTCGCCCAGTTCGAAACGTCCGTCGGCGTCGGTCGTCGCCGCGCGGTTCATGTCGAACATCGACAGGCTCGTCACTCCCTCGCGCTCGTGGCGCACCGCGATCCCGCTGAGCGGCGCGCCGTCGGGCCCGACCACGCGCCCGCGCAAACCGCCGGACGGAAGCTCGAGGTCGAGGCGGTGCTCCGCCGCGGCCGGGATGTTCTCGAAGAACTCAGCCGACGAATCGCCCATGCGCCGGCCGACGAGCAGCGTGTACGCGCCCGGCTTGTCGAGCACGAGCTCGTAGCCGCCGTCCTTGTCGAGCGAGCCGAACTTCATCGATTCGAGCAGCGAGCCGCCGTCGGCGATCGCGGTCACCATCCCTTCGCGCAGGGGCTCGCCGCCGCGCGTGACGCGTCCGCGCAACTTCACCGGCGCCGCAGGCGGCGCGCCGAGCACGACCTGCGTCGTCTGGCCGTCGAGCACCTCGATCGAAGTCATCTTCAGCGACGCCATGATCGCCGCTTCGTTCGACTCGCCGCGGAGCGTGTTCATGCGCGGGGTCGCGATCACGTTGTGCGTGCCCGGAGCGACGTGCTCGAGCACGAAGCGCCCCGCGCTGTCCGAAGTCGCCTGTCCAGCGAGATCGCCCATCCCGCCGGCCATGGCGCCGACCATGATGGCGCGACCTTCTTCAGGCGCGCCACTCGCGTCGTAGATCACGCCCTCGACGCGGCCGCCGATGCGCAGGACGAGGCTCACTCCCTCGAGCGCTTGCCCCGCGGTGACTTCGACGCTCGCGGCCTCGCTCGGGGCGAAGCCCTCGGCCTTCGCCACGAGCTTGTGCACACCGGCCGAGACCTGGTCGAGCGCGAAACGGCCGTCCTCGTCCGTCTTGGTGCGGTGTGAGCCGCGTCCGCGCGATCCCTGCACTTCGACGCGCGCGCCCTCCGCGGGTGCGCCGTCGGGTCGGGTCACGAGCCCCGAGATCGCTGCCTGGCGCCGCATGCCGATCTCGATCGGACCCGAGCTTTCTGGCGTCTCGACCTTCACGCCGTCCGGCGCCAGCATCTCGTAGCCCTCGGCGCTCGCGAGGACGACGTGCTCGCCGGCGCCGAGCCACAGCTCGAAATGGCCGTCGGGATTCTCCAGCTCGCCCGAAGGCGTGAGGTTGCGCGGGCCGTCCGTCCAGCGGTGCGAGAGCGCGAACTTCGTCACCGGCTTGCCGCTCGTGTCGCTCACGCGGCCGACGACGCGGTGCGGCGGCGCGAGCACGAGCTCGACCGCGGCGCCGGGCGGCACATCGCTCTGCACGCGGCTCCACTCGAAGCCTTGCTCGTCGTTGCTCGCCGCAGGGTCGCGCGCGGCGATGCGCGTCGCGCGGAGTCGATAGGTTTCGCCGTCGAGCGCCGTGAACTCGAAGCGCCCTTGGTCGTCGGCTTTCAGCGCCTTGAAGCCGCCCGAGCCCATTTTTCTCGGCGTCTCGATGCACAGGACGTCCGCGCCCGCGGCCGCCGATCCGTCGGGGAAGCGCACGACGCCGCTCAAGCTCCCACCGGACTCGAGTTGCAGGTCCACGCGCCCCGTCTCGCCGTTTCGGACCTCGAGCTCTTCGCTGTTCTTCGGAAGATGGTTCGCGCTCTGTGCGCTGAGGCGCAGCTTGCCCGCCGCGAGGCCGCGCAGGTCGAAGGCGCCCTGCGCATCCGTCGTCGCCGCCCGCGATCCGCCGTCCATCCACGCGTTGCGCCCGCTCGAGCGCACCATGACTCCGGCGAGCGGCGCACCGGCCGTGTCGCGCACGGTTCCGCGCACGCGCGCGCCGAGCTCGACGACGTACTCGCGCTGCAGATGCTCGCCCGCCTTGGCGCGCAGCTCGAGGTCGCGCACGTGCGCGAACACTTGCGGGTCGACGCTGAGGAAATAGTTGAGCTTGGGTCGCAGTCCGCCGACTTCGAAGTGCTCGCGGCTGTCGAGCGCGCGATCGACCGAGTGCCCGCCGCCACCGCCGCCCATCGCGGCCATGTCGAAGCCGCGCACTTCGAGCTCGAAGGGCGCCGCCTGCGTGAGGTCCACGTCCGCGGGCAGCGGCCGCGGCAACACGAGCGTCGCGCTCAACCACGCGCCGAGCTTGGGTTCGAGCTCGACGCGTTCGAAGGGCGCGCGCAGCTCGAGCTCCTTGTCGAGATAGAGATAGCGCGCGCGCAGCTCCACGCGCAGCTCCGCGACGCCCGCGGGGATTTCGATTCGCGCACGGCCGCTCGAATCGAGCGCGCTGCGAAGCTCGGACGGCTTGTTCTTGCTCTCGCGATCGTCGAGACCCGCGCCGTAGAGCACCACGATCTCGGCTTGCTCGTCGTTCGGCACTCCCGCGGGGAGCTTCGCCGCCACTTCGAGCCACACGGGTTCGCGCGACGGCCGCGCGGCGGCGCGCGTGTCCTGCGACGCGGCCTGGGGATCCTCGGCCAGCTCCAGCGACGCGGGTTCGTCGAGTTGCACGGCGTCCGTCGGGACCGTGGGCGTCGACGCGGGGCCCGCCGCGCGCTCGACGTCGGCGCCGGGCGTCGCGGAAGGGGAGTGGTCGAGCGTCGACCACCACAGGGCGCCGAGGGCGACGACGAGGACGGCGACGACGGCGAGCAGAGCGTTCTTGTTCATGGGGGAGTGCGTCGCGAGCGAGGGGCGTCGCTGCCGCGCCATCGTCGCCGCTGCTCGCTCCCGCGATCAACACGGCAGCGCGACTTCCGTGCAACAAGCCCGCTTTTCCGCCCGCTCCGCGCTCCCTTCCAGGTCGGCGCTCGAGAAACGCGCGCGGCGCCGTTGCCGACGCCGCGTGCGAAGCAAAATCGATCGACGTCGGTCCGGGCCCAGGCCCAGAGTCAGGCCCAGAGTGAGGACCAGAGTCAGGCCCAGAGCACGAGGTCGCCGAGCCCTTCGTCGATCGGACCCTTCGTGAGCGCGCGCACGCGCAGCCCGTAGGCGAAGTTGCCCGAGCGGCTGACGCGCTGCGCGCCGCGGAAGCTCTGCACGCCGCCCGTGGCGATGCCCGTCGGCGAGAGCGGAGTGACGATCGGGTTGCGCAGGTCGCCGCCGCCGTCCTTGGTGTGGCCGAGCACGAGCTCGACGCGCACGGCCTCGGGCGAGAGCCCGCCGAGCTTGACGCGCACGCGCGCCTCGATGACGTCGCCGACGCGCAGCCCCGAGAGCTCGCTCACTTGCACTTCGACGATGCCGACTTCGGCGAAGGACTTGCGCAGTTGGGCGCGCTCCTGCGAATGCGCGCGGAGCGGCGCGAAACGGTCCTGGGCGAGCTCCTTGGCGCGCGCCGCGAGGTGCGTGTAGGCGCGGTCGCGGTACTCCGACACCATGCGGTCGGTGTTGAACCAGGTCGGGATGGTCTCGAGGTTGCGCACGCACCGCTCGAGCCACGCGCGAGGCACACCGCGTTCGTCGCGCTCGAAGAACAGCGGCAGCACTTCCTCGCGCAGGAGCCGCGCGATGTCCGCGCTGTCGAGCTCGTCCTGGTGCGCGGCGCCGGGCCACACGCGGCCTTCGCCGACGTTCCAGCCGTTCTTGCCGTCGTAACCCTCGATCCACCAGCCGTCGGGCACCGACATGTTGAGCCCGCCGTTCGCGGACACCTTCATGCCCGACGTGCCGCTCGCCTCGAGGTTGCGCACCGGGTTGTTGAGCCACACGTCGACGCCCTGGACGAGCGCGCGCGCCAGCTCCATGTCGTAGTCCTCGAGGAAGAACACGCGGCCGG
>CALFYL010000387.1 GCA_937952135.1 uncultured Planctomycetia bacterium | reverse complement strand
CGGCTGTTAACCGGGTTGTTGTAGGTTCGAGCCCTACCCGGGGAGCCATCCTCCCCCGCCAGCGCCGCTGAGGTCTGCCCCGAGACCTTCCCTGGGGACGACGGACGCCGCTCAGCAAATGCCCGCCAGCGACGAAGTCCCGGGATCCGCGAGCGGCTCGAGGTTCGGCTGCGCCCTGTTGGCGCTCGTGCTGCTCGCGCTGGCAGGTCCGTGGTTCGCGTATGCGCCCGTCGACGCGCGGCCGATCGATGCGCCCGCCGAGGAGTTCTCGGCGAGCCGCGCTTTGAAGTGGCTCGAAGCGCAGGGTCCGCTCGAGCCGCGGCCGGGCGGCACGGCGGCGCACGCGAAGTTTCGCGAAGCGCTGGTCGCGGCGCTCGAAGCGCTGGGGCTCGAGGTCGAGGTCCAGGAGACGCTCGCGCGCGGGCCGAGCGGGCGCGTGGCGCTCGTGCGCAACGTCATCGCTCGCCAATTCGTCGAAGCGCAGGAAGCGTCGATTCTGCTCGCCGCCCACTACGACACCGTCGGGTGCAGTCCGGGCGCCGCGGACGACGGCGCCGGCTGCGCGAGCTTGCTCGAGATCGCGCGCGCCCTGAAGGCCGGCTCTGCGCACGGACCCGCGCTCTCGCGGCCGGTCGTGTACTTGTTCAGCGACGCGGAAGAGGCTGGGCTCATCGGCGCCGAAGCGTTTGCAATGCGGCACGAACTCGCGAAGAACATCGGGTGCGTGATCAACCTCGAAGCGCGGGGGAACTCCGGCCCGAGCGTGATGTTCCAGGCGCGCGGCGGTTCGGACGCGATCGCGGCGCTCGCGCGTTCGGCGCCGCACGCGCGCGCGAGCTCCCTCGCCGACTTCGTCTACAAGCTGATGCCGAACGACACCGATTACTCGGTGTTCGCGGAACGCGGCGCACCCGGCTTCAACTTCGCGTTTCTCGGCGGCCTGGGTGTCTACCACACGCCGCACGACGACTTGGAGGGACTCGACGCCCGCAGCGTGCAGCACCAGGGCGAGCAAGCGCTGGCCCTCGCGCGCGAACTCGCGCAGGAACGCATCGAGCAGTGGAGCGACTCGCGGGTCGTTTTCACCGATGTCGTCGGCCTCGGCATCGTGTCGTGGCGACCGTGGATCGGCGTCGTGCTCGCGGCGGCGGCGGCTTGGTTCGCACAACGGCGCTCGCGCCGAGACGAAGGATCGGCGTGGCGCACCATCGCGCACGTCGGGCCTGGCGTCGGGGCGGCCATGAGTGTGGCGCTCGGCGTCGTGTGGGCCGAATTCGCGGCGCTCGGCGCGTACCTCGAGAGCGCCGACGCGGGCGCGCGGGCGCCCTTCCACGCCGGATTCGCGCTGGCACTCACCTGCGGCGGCGCTTTCATCGTGATTGCCGAACTCCTCGCGGCGCGCAGCTCGTTCCGCGACGCGTGGCTCGCGCTCGGGAGTTCGCTGGCGCTGTTCGCGCTCCTCACCAGTGTCGCGCTGAGCGAGGTCAGCTACCTGCTCTTGGCGCCGGCGGTGCTGTGGTGCGCACTGGAGCTCGCACTCGCGCCGGGCCGCGCGGGCTCGAATCTCCGCGTGTGGACCGCGCTCGCCTTGTTCGCGGCCCTCGCGCTGCTGCTCTGGGTCCCGATCCACGCGCAGTTCTGGCTCGCGTCGTCGTTCCGCATGCCCGTCGCGCTCGCTGTGCCCCTCGTCGCCGCGCTCGCGATGCTGTGGCCGATGTTCCCGCTGCTCCCCGCCCGCGCGCTCGCGCGCACCGGCCTCACGTTGCTCGCGGTGGGAGCGCTGCTCCTCGCGCTCCTCGTCCTCCAAAGACCGGGCGGAACGACGGGCCTGGAGTGGTTGAACCTGCGCCACGTCCACGACGCGGAGCGCGACGTCGCGCGCTTCGAGGCGTCCACCTTCGGCGCGCGCTTGCCCGAACGAGTTGCGCGCGCCGCCGACTGGACGCGCGCGACGACTCCGCCGTTTCCGTGGATGTCCCTCGATCCCTCGATGCACGTCGCGCCGGCGCCGCGCATCGACGCGCCCCCGCCGAAGCTCGAAGTCCTGAGCACGAGCGCAGTCGAAGGAGGGCGCTTGGTTCGCTGTCGCCTGACTTCGCCGCGCGGCGCGCCGCGCTTGCATCTGCACCTGCCCGAGGAAGTTTCGATCGAAGCCATCGAATGGCGCGGTCAGCGCCTCGAGGGCGGCTTCGACGGCGTGCGCACGCAGTTGCTCTTCGCGTTCGAGCAAGACGGCGTCGAGTTCGTGCTCCGCGACCGCGCGCGGCGCGCCTCGAGCGTGCACCTGATCGATCAGGATTGGGCCTCGACGAGCGAGCACGCCGCCTTGATCGAGACTCGCGACGGGCGCACACACCTGCCGCGCAGCGACGGCGACATCGTGTTCATCGGAGCGCTCCACAGGCTCGAGTAGGCCCCGCGCGGCGTCGAATCCCAGCAGCGGGCCCGGGCTGGGCCGGCAGGCTCAGGCCCCCGCCGGGGCGCGTCGAAAGCCGACGAGATGGCCTCCAACTCCGCCTCCGCGGCTCAGAATCGCTCGCCGGGTCCCGAACTCGCCGTCGTCATCCCGACCTACGGCCGCGCCGAGACGATCCGCGAGCTCCTCGCGCAACTCGACTTCCAGACGCTCTCGCCCGAGCGCTTCGAAGTCGTCGTTGTCGACGACGGAACGCCGGATCCGATCGCGCTCGACGCGAGCGAGCACGCCTACTCGCTCACGCTGCTGCGCCAGCCGAACGCCGGCCCCGGCGCCGCGCGCAACCTCGCGCTCGAGCACGTGCGCGCACCGCTCACGCTGATCCTCAACGACGACGCCGTGCCCGCGCCGGACCTGCTCGAGAAGCACCTCGCGGCGCACCGCACCTGCGCGCCGAGGACCGCGCTGCTCGGCAGTTTCAACTTCACGGCGCGCGCGCTGCGCTCGCCCTTCGTGCAACTCCTGCAGGCCTCGAACCTGCTGTTCGACTTTCCCTCGCTCGTCCACGGCCGCCGACTGGACTGGCAGCACTTCTGGACCTGCAACATCAGCCTGCCGACGGAGGCGCTGCGCGAGGTCGGCGGCTTCGACGCCGTGAACTTTCGCGAGGCGATCGCCGAGGACGTCGAGCTCGGCTACCGCCTGTCGCAGCGCGGCTGGAAGGTCGAGTTCCGCGCCGACCTCGTGTGCGAGCACGACCACGTGCTGAACGCGCGCGGCTTCTTCGACCGCATGGTGCGCCTCGGCGTAAACATGTCGAAGTTCGCGGCCAAGCACGCGCGCCCCGAGCTGTTGCACTTCCCCGAAGGTTGCACGGCGGGCCCTGCCGCGTTCGCGAAGCTGCAGCACGGCGTCGAGAGCTTCTACCCGATGCAGGTCGAGCTCGTGGCGAAGCTCGAACGCCTCGACCGGGACCACGCCGGCAAGGTTTTGCCCGCCGCTCTGATCGCCCAACTCTGCAGCCTCGTGCGGCGCGTGAGCCTGGTGGGCTACTGGGCCGGAATCCTGCAGCATCACGAGGGCGCGAGCCCGCTCGAGACGCTGCGCGACGGCCCGCGCGCGGAAGGGCTGACGTCGATCGTGATCGTCTCCTACAACGCGCTCGAGAAGACGCAGAAGTGCCTCGCGGCCCTGCGCCGAGCGGCCGACGCGCGGTTTGCGACCGAAGTGATCGTCGTCGACAACGGCTCGAGCGACGGCAGCGCGGAGTGGCTCGCGGAGCAGCGCGACCTGACGCTGATCCAGAACGCCGACAACCTCGGCGCTCCGAAGGCGCGCAACCAGGCGCTCGCGCGCGCGCGCGGCGAGTGGATCGTGGTGATGGACAACGACGCGGTCGTGTCGCCGGGATGGCTCGAGCGGCTGCGGTTCCACGCGCAGGTCGACGCCAAGAGCGGTTGCATCGGTCCGGTCGCCGACCGCGCCGCCCACGGCCAGCAGATTCCCTTCGAGGGCGCCGTCGACTTCGACAGCCTCGCGAAGTTCGCGAGCGAGCACGCGGCGCGCAACCACCGACGCGCGCGGCCGCAGAACGTGCTGACCTCGTTCCTGCTGCTGATGCGCCGCGAAGTTCTCGACACGATCGGCGGCTTCGACGAGCGCTTCTCGCCCTGGGGCTTCGAGGACGACGACTTCACCCTGCGCGCGACGCTCGCAGGCTTCCGCAACCGCTGCGCGCTCGACGTGTTCGTGCGCCACGAGCACTACGGCGGCGCCAAGGCGGCGCGCCACAACGAGTTGTTGCAGCGCAACTGGCGCGAGTTCGCGGCCAAGTGGGGCGGCCGCCCCGACGCGAAGTACGGCGACTACAGCGTGCTCCAGCCCGCGCTCACGCGCGCCTTCGAGCGCTCGGAACTCTTCGTTCCGCTGCCCGCGGCGCCCGATCCCGCGCCGGCCCTGCCTGCGCGTTTCCAAACCACGAGGGTCTGAACCGATGCAACGCCTCACGCTGTGCATGATCGTGAAGAACGAGGAGCGCTTCCTCGAAGGCTGCCTCAGGTCGGTCGCGGGCGTCGTGGACGCCCTCGTCGTGGTCGACACCGGCAGCACGGACCGCACGGTGGAGATCGCGCGCCAGCACGGCGCAACGGTCGTCGCCCACACGTGGAACGACGACTTCGCGGCGGCGCGCAATGCGGCGCTCGAGCACGTAAAGTCGGGCTTCGTGCTCGTGCTCGACGCCGACGAGCGCCTCGGGCCCGGTGCGAAGCGCGCGTTGCGCAAGGCGCTCGCCCACGACAACTTCGACTGCGGGATGCTGCCGCTTCACGACGCGAGCGGGCTCGAAGCGAGCCTCGACGACGTCGTCGAAGGCCGCGCGCGACGCGGCGACCCGGTGCTCTTGCCCCGCCTCGTGCGCCGCACGAGCGATCTGGAGTGGGAAGGCGTGATCCACGAGCAGGTGACGAGCTGGGCGCGCCGCCACCGTCGCATCGTGCGCGTCGACGCGCCCATCGTGCACTTCGGCGCCGTGCCCGAGCTGCGCGCCGCGCGCGGCAAGAACGACCGCAACCTGCGCCTGCTCGAACGGCGCGTGGCGGCGGAGCCGAACAACGCGACGGTGCACGCCTACCTCGCGCGCGAGCTCGAACGCCGCGGCGACGCGGGGCGCGCGCTCGAAGTCGCCCGCAAGGGTTGGGCGTGCTTCCGCGACCAGGGCGCTACGCGACCCGAGGTCGACGTCGTGCTGCCCGCGACGCTGCTCGCCTTTCTCGCGATCCGCGCCGGCGAGTTGGACGAGGCCCTCGCGACGCTCGCGCAGGCGCGGCTGTGGAGCGATCCGCACCCGAACTTCGAGCTGCTCGAAGGGCTGGCCCACGAACGCCGCGCGCACCGCGCGAGCGACGTCGAAGCCTTCGCTGCGGATCTGCTCGCGGCGCAATCGGCGTACGAAGCGCTGAAGCAACACCGCGGGAAGACGTTCTGGACCGAGGTTCTGCCGGGCGCGCTCGGCGCGACGGGCGCGACGCGGCTCGGCACGGTGCACTTGCTCCTCGCGGAGCCCGAGCTCGCGGAACGGGCCTTCGCGGAGGCGCTGCTCTTCGACAGCGAGCTCGTCGAGGCGAAACTCGGGCTCGCGGAGGCGCTCCTCGACTCGGGCCGCCCCGAAGAGGCGCTCCGCGGGCTGCCCGAGCTTCTCGCGCCGGATTGCGCGGACGCGTGGGTGCTCGGCGCTGCCGCGGCGGCGCAACTCGGCAGCCGCGACGACGCAGGCATGTTCGTCGAGCGCGCGCGCGAGGCGCTGAACTCCAAGCCGTGGATCGCGGACCACCGCCTCGGACGGCTGAAGGAACTGGAGCGCGAGCTCGTCGAAGCGGACGCGCCGGCGCAAACGCGCGCGGGAGAACTCCCGAGCGTGAGCGTCGTCATCCCCGCCTACAACCGGCTCGATCTCTTGCGGCCTGTCCTCGAGGGCTTCGCGCGCCAGGTCGGCGTCGCGCCGTTCGAGCTGATCGTCGTCGACGACGGCTCGCAGCCGCCGGTGCGCGAGCTGTTCGACGAGCTGTTCCAGGAACGCGGCGCGCCCGCGAACTGGCGCCTCATCGAACACGAGCGCAACCGCGGCCGCGGCGCCGCGCTGAACAGCGGTCTCGATGCGGCGACGGGCGAGGTCGTGATCTTCTGCGACAGCGACATCGAGCCGAGCGAACGCTTCGTCGCGGAGCACCTCGAGTTCCACGTTCGAGCGGGCAGCGAACTCGCGACGTGCCTCGGCGCGCTCGAGTACGGCGTCGACGCCGGCCTGTTCGGCGCGTGGATGGGTGCGCGCTCGAACCCGCGCCTGCGCGGCGGCTCGCGCCTCGTCGACTGGACGCAGTGGTTCACGGACAACTGGTCGTTCCGGCGCGCGCTGCTCGCTTCGCGCGGGCTGCGCTTCGACGAACGCCACCGCGTCTGGGGCTGGGAGGAACTCGACCTCGCTCACCAGCTCCAGAGCCTCGGCGCGACGAACCGACTGCTCGAATCGGCGCGCGGCCGGCACCTCAAGGCCGCGAGCGTGGCGGGCATGCTCGCGAGCTTTGCGCGCAGCACGCCGAACCTCGACCTGCTCGCGTCGAAGCTGCCAGGCGAGCCGAACGTCGAAGGCTGGACCGCATCGCGCGCCGCGTCGCCAGAGGCGCTGGAGCGCGTGAGCGCGTGCCTCGAAGTGCTGTGGTCGCGCATCCAGGAGCTCGATGCGGCGGCCTCCGAGCGCGTGCGCGAGGTCGGCGACCCCACGGTCAACGCGTGCGCCATCGCGCTGTCGGACCTCGTGTTCCGCACCGGCGTCACGCGCGGCTATGTCGAGCGGGCGTCTCTCGAGCCCGGGCCGATCGGCCGCGGCGCGGCGGTCGTCGACGAAGCGGCGGTCGCGCGGGCGGATCGGGTGCTCCAGGTCGCGCTCGATGGAGCGTTGCGCAGCGCGGTGCAGCTCGAGGCGCGCTTGGGCGCCCTCGCGCCGATCTCGGATTGGCGTCGGCGCATCGCGTCGCTCCTGCAGGCCGAACGCGCCGTGGCGTAGCGCGGTCGGTTTCGGGCCAGTCTCGGGCCAGTCTCGGGCCAGTCTCGGGCCGAACTGCGGGCCACGCTCCACGCCTAGTTGCGAGCCTGGTTTCAGGCCGGGCTCGCGGCGGACTCGACCAGGCGCCGCAGTTCCGCGGCGTTTCGGGCGAGCGGCGCGTCGAGCGCTTCGAGGAAGCGCCCGCGCGTCGCCTCCGTGTCGCAGCGCAGCACCCCGGCGATCGAGCGGCCCAGCCGCGGCGCATCCTTCGGGCGAAACTCCTCGCCCACGATGGCGACGTCGAGCGCGCGCGAAGGCTCGCAAGCGACTTGGTACGCGCGTTCGAGGGCTTCGAGTGCGCTCGAGAGAGCACCGTCGAGCTCGGGATCGTGCCGCAGGCACAGACACGCGCTAGCCGTCGCGTCGACGCCTTCGCACCACATTCGCAGGAGCTGCTCGAGCGTCGCTTCGTTCCACTGCGGCCACGCGAGCAGCCTCCGTTCCGCCGGCGTGTTGAGCGGCCACGCCGCTCGCTCTTCGAGCTCACTCCAGTTCGACGTGCCGTGGGTCGCGTGGACGTGCGCGAGCGTCTCCAGGCCGATGGCTTGCTCCAGCGAGCGCCACGCGGCCGTCTTCTCGGCCTGCCGGCGCCGCGCCGGCAGATGCGGAAGCGCGTCGACCAACTTCTGCTCGCACTCCTTCGCGCCGAGACCGCGAACCGCTTTCCAAGCCGGGCTCGCGCCCTCGACGCCGGTCGAAAGCCATCGATCGAACTCGAGCTCGAGCGTCGCGCGCGCGTCACGCAGCCGCGCATCGCAGGGCTCGTCGTTCGTGCTTCGGGCCGCGCTCCACTTCGGGACGCCGACCCCGGATGCGAACCCAGTCGCGATCTGGGTCGCGAACTGGGTCGCGGGCGCCGCGCGGTGGCCCGCGAGCTCGCACAGCTCGGCGTAGGTCTCCCCCACCGCTCCCTCCAGCGCGTTGTCGGCCTTGGTGCGCTGCAGGTTTTCCTCGGGGAATTCGCGGGAAAGCGGGGCGCCGACGAGTCGCTCGACGCGCTCGAGCCCCTCTCCGCGCAGAACCTGCTCGTAGTGCACGAAGCACCACTCGCCGTCCGCGCGCAGCACTTCCAGGATGCGTCGGTGCATCGCGAGCCACGCGCTCAGCGCTCGCTCGCGCGTCATGCGCGCGCTGCGCAAGTACGCCTCTTGCTCGCATTCCTTCACGATGCTGCGCGCCACGGCTTCGGGATGGCGGAACACGCACAGCCGCAGCGCGTCCTGCGTGAACGGCGCCCAGGCGGGCAGCGTGTACGAGAAGCGCGGATCCTTGAAGCAGTACGGCGCGCGGCCGACCAGCTCGGCGATGCGCCGCTGCGCGCGTTCGTCGGTCGGGCAGGTCCAATCGACGGGCAGGTCCGCGAGCCAGCGTTGCCAAGCCCCGAGCACGTCGCCCTCGCCGAGCGAGAGCAGGTATTCGTTGAGCCCGTTGATCTCCTTCGATTCGAAGAAGCCCTTGGGATTCGACGAGCGCGCCGGGTAGGGCGCCGCGCCGACGAACCATCCGGCGTGGGCGAAGGCCCCCGCCAGCATGCTCGTTCCACTGCGGCCGGAACCCAGGATCAGGACGTTGCGCATCGCCGTCTCGCTCTGGATCGGCGCGCGCCGCGGCCCCCTTGAGCGATCGCGCCACCCGGCCCTCGCCGCAGGTGCAGGCATGACCCTCTCCGCGAGGCCGCCGCCGCGGACGCGGCGAGAGCCCGCGCCTACTTCGCCGCGGCCTTCTTGTTCTGCTGCTTCTTCTCGACCTTTGCCCACGAGTCGCGCAGCGACACGGCGCGGTTGAAGACCGGCGCGCCGGGGCGCGAATCGACGGCGTCGGCGCAGAAGTAGCCGTGGCGTTCGAACTGCACCGTCGAGCCCGGCGCGAGCTTCGCGAGGCTCGGCTCGAGGCGCGCGCCCTCGAGCACCTCGAGCGACTTGGGGTTCAGGTTCACGAGGAAGTCCTGGCCTTCCGGGACCTCCTCGGGGAACTCGGTTCCGAACAGGTGGTCGTACAGCCGCACAGGCGCGGCGATCGAGTGCTCGGCGCTGACCCAGTGGATCGTGCCCTTCACCTTGCGGCCGTCGGGCGCATTGCCGCCGCGCGTCGCGGGATCGTAGGTGCAGAGCACCTCGACGACCTCGCCGGTGGCGGGATCGGTGCGGAACGACTTCGCGGTCACGAAGTACGCGTAGCGCAGCCGCACTTCCTTGCCCGGCGCGAGGCGGAAGTAGTCCTTCGGCGCGTCGGCGCGGAAGTCGTCGCGCTCGATGTAGAGCTCGCGCGAGAACGGAACCTTGCGCGTGCCGGCCGTCGGATCCTCGGGGTTGTTGACCGCGTCGAGCTCCTCGCCCGCGCCCTCGGGGTAGTTCTCGATCACGACGCGCAGCGGCCGCAACACGGCCATCGCGCGCGGCGCGGTCTTGTTGAGATCGTCGCGCAGCGCGTTCTCGAGCTGCACGACATCGATCGTGCTCCCGAACTTCGCGACACCGATGCGCTCGCAGAAGGTGCGGATCGCGGACGGCGTGTAGCCGCGGCGGCGCAGGCCCGACAGCGTCGGCAGGCGCGGATCGTCCCAGCCCGCCACGTGCTTCTCGTTCACCAGGCGCAGCAATTTGCGCTTCGACAGCACCGTGTAGGTGATGTTGAGCCGCGCGAACTCGATCTGTTCCGGCTTCGAGGGCGTCGAGCAGTTGTCGCGCACCCAGTCGTACAGCGGCCGATGGTTCTCGAACTCCAGCGTGCAGATCGAATGCGTGATGTGCTCGAGCGCGTCGCACAAGGGATGCGCGTAGTCGTAGGTCGGATAGATGCGCCAGGCCGCGCCGGTGCGGTGATGGTCCGCGTGCAGGATGCGGTAGAGCACCGGATCGCGCAGGTTCATGTTCGGCGACGCCATGTCGATCTTCGCCCGAAGCGTGCGCGCGCCTTCGGGGAACTCGCCCGCGCGCATGCGGCGCAACAGGTCCAGGTTCTCCTCCACCGAACGCTCGCGCCAGGGACTCGGCGTGCCGGCCGCGGTCAGCGTGCCGCGGTGCGCTCGCATCGCCTCGCCGTCGAGGTCGCAGACGTACGCGAGGCCCTTGCGGACGAGCTCCTCGGCGAACCCGTAGATCGACTCGAAGAAGCCCGACGCGAAATACAGGCGATCCTCCCAGTCGAAGCCGAGCCAACGCACGTCCTTTTGGATCGACTCCACGTACTCGACGCTCTCGGTGGTCGGGTTCGTGTCGTCGAAGCGCAGGTTGCACCGGCCGCCGAAGCGCTGCGCGAGCCCGAAGTTCACGCAGATCGCCTTGGCGTGGCCGATGTGCAGGTAGCCGTTCGGTTCCGGCGGGAAGCGCGTGTGCACGCGGCCGCCGTGCCGGCCCGCGGCCTGGTCGGACTGCACGCGCTCCTCGACGAAGTTGAGGCGCGGGGCGTCGGCGGGCGTGGGTTCGATGGGCGCGGTCATGGCGGTGTCGATCGGGCTCGGCAAGCGTGGAGTTTCGAAGCTGTGACTGTAGCGAGGGGCGTGTGCGCGGGCGAGACGAGGCCGCGCCGGGCGCGCGAGGGGCGGAACGCGCGCGCGCCGCCGTCCCCCTCGCGGAGGACGGCGGCGCGCGCGGTTTACGGGCTCCGCCGGCTCAGGCGCCGAGGATTTCGTCCATGGCGCCGAGCAGACGCTGGTTGGCCGAGCCGATCTCCTTCGCGCGCTTGGCGTGCTTCTTCGCGCGCTCGATGTCGCTGAGGACGTCGCGGGAGAGGAACGCGCCCAGCGCGAACGGCACGACCACGGCTTCCTTGTCGTGGATCTTGCCGAGCGTGTCGAACTTCTCGAGCTTCTCGATCAGCGCCTTGACCAGTTCGGGGTCTTCGAACTGCGACTGGTCCTTGAACATCGCCACCAGCGCGAGCTCGTGCGTGCCGAGGTCGTTCTTCGGATCGAGCTCGACGGCCGCGGCGAGCAGTTCGCTGTCCGAGTTGCCGAAGCGCAGCAGCAACTTCGTGGCGCGCAGCTTGCGCCCCTTGCCGTTGTCGGCGTCGTCCTTGAACGCCGAGCGCAGCGGCTCGACGAACTTCGCGGCGCTCACGCTCTCGGGGTCGAGCTTCTCGGCGGACTCGGCGAGCTGGTCCCAGGCCGCCGTCTTGGCGTCGCCGGTGGCCGTCGTCCAAGCGCTCACGAGCTTCGCGACTTCCGCGATCTCGGCCTTGCCCTTGGTGATCATTTCCTTGACGTGCTCGACGTACGGCGTCGGGCCGCCCGGCCGGTAGCCGGTCTTGCCGAACACGTCGCCGTCCGGCGTCATCAGCAGGATCGTCGGGAAGCCGCTGATCTGGTACTTCTCGCTGAGCGCCTTGTTGCGCTCGGGATTCGGCACCTTGGCCTTGGCTTCCGGCGAGCGCGGATAGTCGAGCGCCACGAGCACGAAGTCCTTCTTCACCGCGGTGAGGAACTCTTCGTGGCTGAAGACCTCTTCGTTCAACTTGATGCACCAGCCGCACCAGTCCGATCCGGTGAAGTCGACGAACAGGTCCTTCTTCTCGGCCTTTGCCTGGGCGACGGCGGCGTCGAAGTCGCCGAGCCAGCCTTCGCCGACGGTGCGCGAAATCGAAGGGGACGTCGCTGCGGGCGCCGAAGCGGTCCAGGCGGCGGCGACGGAAACACCGGTGAGGGTGACGAGGGCGGCGATGAGCGTGGTTCGCATGAGGTTCGGTTGGATGCTTTCGGAGGCGCGCGGGTTACAGCGCCAGGCGTGTCACGGATCGGGCGGTTAGGGCCGCCGCGGAATCGGTGTTCGGTGCACGCATCTGGAGAACGGGCTCTCCGCTGGCTCCAGCCGCTCGAATCGTAGCGGATCGAGCGCGGTGAGCGACAGCGTGGCGCGCCTGCGTTGCCTCAACTCTTGCGAAACGGGGCGCTCCGCCCGCGACGTCGCTCGGGAACGCGCTCAGAAGCTGAAACGCGTCGTGATCGCCGCATAACGGGTTCGCAATTCGCCGTCGTCGTCGCGGTACCAGACCACGGACGGCCCGAGCGAGCCCGACAGGGAATAGCGCCACTCGAGGCCGCAACCGAAGTACGAGCCCGTGCCGTCGTTCTCCTCGACGAGGTCGTCCGAGGCATTCTCCTGGCGCCACGCGACGCCGCCGCGGCCGTAGATCGCGAGCGGCAGCGGATCGAGATCCGCGGTCAGTCGCAGACCGGTTCCGAGGGTCCAGGCCGAGATGCGCGCGTCGGCGACCGAACTCGTCTCGACGTCGTGCGAGCCCCACTGCGCGTCGACTTCCCAGCTCACGCGCAGGCGGTCGGCGTTGAAGTCGTAACCGCCGCCGAGGCGCCATCCGAAGGCGTCGTCGAGCTCCTCGGGAACGCGGCGTTCGACGATGCTGACTCCGGCGGAGACTTCGATCCACTCGGGCGAGTGCTTCAACGGGTCGACGGCGGTGCAGCTCGCGAGCGCGCCCGCGATCGAGGCGGCGCTCACGAGCGCGATCGCGGTGGCCGAAGGGCCCGCCTTGCGGTCTTCGGCTTCGAGCGAGCGCACGCCGCAGCGTTTCACGTGTCGCTCCGCGAAGTTCGCAGCGCGCCGCCGCGCTTGCGCAGCACGACGACCGCGTCGAGGTGGTCGTCGGGCATCTCGCGCGGCGCGCCGAGGTCGTAGGTGAAGTCGAAGGTCGCGATGTGCTCGAAGCTCTGCGCGCGCGCGAGGGAGCTCTTCAACTGCTTCCAATCGTACGTGCGGAAGCGCCACTCGGTCTCGGTGCGACGCACCACGCCCTTGTCCACCACCGCGAGCCGCGAGCGCACTCGTTCCAGCCGCTCGCGCCGCTCGGGCGGCCAGCCGCGGATGTTGCAGGTGACCTCGACCGCGCCGCGCGCCTGCCGCCAGCGCTCGTGGTTGCAGCGGCGGTCCTCGTACTGCGTGAGGTGCAGGCCGATCACGTACAGCCCGCCCGGCGTGAGCGCGCGCGCGACGTGTCGAAAGTGCGCTTGAACCGACTCCTCGTCGAGCAAGTACTTGAACGTGTTGACCATGCAGTGCGCGAGGTCGAAGGTCCCCGGCGCCTCGAAGTCCTCGAGGCGTGCTTCGAAGAGCTTCCCGCGCACGCCGGCTCTGCGCAGCCGGTCGCGCGCGAAGGCGAGCATCTGCGGGCTGAGGTCGAAGCCCGCGACGTCGAAACCGCGGCGCGCGAGCTCGAGCAGCATGCGCCCCGAGCCGCACGCCGGTTCGAGCGAGCGTCGGCGGCCGCGGCGCGGCGGGCCGTAGCGCTCGACCAGGGCGCTGAGGAACTCGCCTTCGGTGCGGTCGTCGCCCGAGAAGACGATGTCGTAGTACAGCGGCGTGTCGTACCAGTCGAGTGCGGCGAACTTGCCCATGGTGCGAAACGGCTCGCGGCTCAGGCGGCTTGGAACGGCGCGCCGTTCAAGTAGATCTGCGGCCGGTGGCGCAACTGGAAGCGTTCCACGAGCAGCGACGCGAACACGCTCATCAGCGGCTCGCAGGCTTCCTCGACGGGCGCGATGCCCTTGATGTGCGCGAGCTCGCGAAACTCGCCTTGGATCCCGAGCGCGGCGATCGACGCGTCGTACACCCCCAGCGCCACGCAGTAGGGCTCGCCCGGCGCGTGGTTGTGGTAGTTGAGGATCAGCGTCTCCTGCGCGGCCACGGCGTTGCGGAGCAGGATGGCGTAACGCGGGTGCTGCTCGATGCGGCGCAGCACCTCTCCGAAGAACTCGGCGATCTCAGGGTCCATGTCCATCCCGGCGATTGTAGGCGCCGCGCGGGACGGAGAGGAGATGCGAGCGTGGGGAGCGCGCGCACGCCGCTCCCCACGCCGGTGGTTGCGATCAGGGCGCGAAGATGATCTGCAGGCCGTCCGTCAGGTCGGATTGGCCGCCCCCCGCGCGGAACCAGCACTGGAAGTACCACACGTCGCCCGCCTGGATCGGACCCGAGGCCGGCAGCGTGTTGTAGTCGACCGCGATGTCGAGCGTCGTGCCGACGCCGCTGGTCGTGATCGGCAGGCGGCTCGCCGGCGAAGCGACGCAGCGCGTGCCGAGCCCGAAGGGCGTGTTCTGCTTCGCCGTCGCGTAGAAGAACAGGCCGCTCTTGTTGCTCGGGACGTTGCTCGCGTGCAGCGCCAGGTCGTTGGCCGCGAAGCTCGCCGAGCCGGTCGCGCTGATCACGGAGCCGCTCGCCCCGCTGGTGCAGTAGTTCTCGAACTGCGAGCAGCTCGAGCGCACGATCTCGAAGGCGTCGACGCCCGCCTCGACGATGGCGCCGGGGCTCGCGTCGGTCGCCGTGAAGCGCACGCGCATGTCCGCGGTGAAGCTCAGGCCCGCCGCCGCGATCGTCGCGCTGTCGATCTCCTGCGTGCGCCAACTGTTCGAGCCGTTGGTGAGGTGGTTCGCGACCGTCGCCCACGGACCGCCAAGTCCGTTCGACGACATCTCCACGCGCAGCCCGTCGAGGCCGTCGGCCCCCGTCAGGTAGAGGTAGTACGCGTAGCGCAGCTTCACCGCGCCGCCCTCGAGGTCGAGCGCCGGTGAGATCAGCGTGACCGAGCCGTTGTCGACGTCGGTGTTGCCCGGCGCGTTCTCGGTGAGCCAGCACTGGCCGGAGCCGTCGAAGTCCGCCGCCGGATCGTAGGCCCAGCCGCCGTCGTTGACCGGAACGCCGCGCTGCCACGCACCCGAGGTCGCGCCGCTGATCGAGGTCGTCCAGCCGCTGTTCGATTCGAAGTTCTCGCTGCGCAGCGTGACTTCGAACGCGGTCACCGTGGCCGAGTAGAAGGTCGCCGGGGCGCCGAGCGGCGACGTGACGACTCCGCACGACGCGTTCTGCACGCTGAAGTAGAAGCGCGGCGCCGCGTCGCAGGGCGGCGCCGGCAGCGCGCCGCTGAACATGTTCCCGCCCGCAGGGGTCAGCCCGATCGCATTGAACAAGCCGCCGTCATAGGAGTAGTGCAGCATCGCCGTCCCCGGCACGAACGGCCCGTTCACCTGCACGGTGACCGGCGTCGGAGCGAGGGTCGAGAGCGCGGTCGGCGCGCCGCCGATCACGGTCAATCCGCCCGCGCACACGCCGCGCGGATCGCCGAGGAACGCCTGCAGGCCCGCGTGGTTGGCGCCCGTGCCGCTGTTCTGTCCGCCGCTGCTGCTGCAGCCGCCGTGCGTGTGGATGCCGATCGCGTTGCCGCTCGGCTCGTGGATCACCGGCGAACCCGAGTTGCCGCCCGTCGTGTCGGTCGCGTACTGCAGCGTCGTCGAGTTGAACGTGACCCACGGGCCTGCGTGCGTCTCCTGCACCTGGTTCCAGGTCGCGGGCGAGCTGCGCGTGCCGTAGCCGGTGATGCGGATGTCGTGCTGGTTGTTGAACGACGGCGGCGTCGTGAGCGTGTAGCGCGCGCCCTGAGCTTGGAACGGAGTGAGTCCGGTGCTCGCGTTCGGGAAGCACCCGAAGTAGGCGTAGTCGTTGCCGACCCCTTGGCCGCCGTTCGACTGCGTCGAGCTGTCGTCGACCGAGTATTGGTCCTGCGGCGGCGGGTGCTGGATCGTGCCGGAGCCCGTGGAGAGCGGCACGTTGAATTGCAGCACGTCGAGGCTGCCCGGCGAGGTCGAGCAGTGGCCCGCGGTGAGCGCGCAGGAATTGCAGTCGTCGATCAGCCAACCCGTGCAGCCCACGGGCAGCAGGCGGCCCGCGCGCGGGTCGCTCGACAGCACGCGGTCGTCGGTGGGGCCGCAGATCGATTCGGGCGCGCCCGACAGGCTCGAGACCACGTGCGAGAGCACGATGCGGTTCTCACCCGTGCCCGGGTGCGCGAGCACTTCGACGAGCACCGACTCGCCGTTGAAGTACGCGCTCGTGTTCTTCCACTGCTGCGCGTGGATCGAGTTCTGGGTCTGCTCCGCGCCGTCGTACAGCGACGTGATGCGCAGGATCGAACCCGTGCCGGCGAGCGCGTCGCCCGCGAGCGTCACCTCCGAGAAGTGCAGCCGCAGCCACTCCGCGCCGGGAGCGCTCACGGGGAACGACGCGACGACCGCCAGCGCGGGTCCGTCGTTCTGCACCGGTCCGGTGTCGTAGGACACGTCGACGATTTGCGACGGCGGCGTGTCTTGGGCCACGGCGGGGGCGCACCAGAGCGCGGCGAGGGCGACGGCGAGGCCGGCGCGGGAGGCGAAGGGGGTCATGGGCAGGATCCTGTTCTCGTGGGACCGGAGCGGCTCGATGCAGCCGCGGGGACGCGCGCGAGCCCGTTCCGCGGGCCGCTCAAGGCTACGACGTCCACCGTACGCGTCAGGTTCCAACCGCGCCACGGCGCCCAGCTCGACTTGCTCGACGGCGCCGGCCGATCCGCGCGCCCCCCCGGAGGCGCCCTCGAAACAGAACCACCGGCCCCGAGCGACGAATTCGCTCTGGGACCGGTGCTAGGGTTCGCTCGGCGCGCCCGAGCCCTGCGGGCCGGATGCGGATCGGGCACGGATCGGGGCCGCGGCTCGGCTGCGGGGCCCCGCGCCGTCAACTCATCCCGAGAACGGCTTCTCGGACAGGTGCTCGCGCTTGGCTTCCACCGACTTCCATTCGTCGGCGTCGTCCAGCGGGTCCTTCTTGGAGGTGATGCCCGGCCAACTGCCCGCGAGGCGCGCGTTCAGCTCCTTGTACTCGGCCCACTTCTCCGGCAGGTCGTCTTCGCTGAAGATCGCCTCCGTCGGGCACTCGGGCACGCACGCGCCGCAGTCGATGCACTCGTCAGGGTTGATGGCGAGGAAGTTCTCACCCTCGTAGAAGCAGTCCACCGGGCAGACATCCACACAGTCGGTGTACTTGCACTTGACGCAGGGTTCGGCAACGACGTAGGTCATGGATGAAGAGTCCTTTCGAAGGCGCGGGATTGTCCACATTCGGCTCGGCGGGTAAAGCCCCCGCCGTGCGTACTCCCGGGCTTTCTTTGTCCGTGGATCGAGCGCTCGGGCGGATGCGGAATTCGGTTCGGGGTCAGCGGCGGGGCGCCGTCCAAGGTTCGGAGTTCGACACGTCGGTCGCGTATTCGACCGCGGTCCACACGGCCATCGTGAGCGGCAGGAGCAGATAGGAAACCGCCACGACGACCGCCACCCCCAGTCCGAGCGCCGTGAACTTGTCGAGGTCGGTCAGGAAGAACAGCGCCAGCGCGAGCGCCGCGGCGAAAATCTCGGTCAGCGTGGCCGAGAGGTACATCGCGCCGGTCTGCGAGCCGTGCTCGCGCCGGAAGCGCAGCCCGCAACCGGGGCACTCGGTGTTGAGGCGTGCGAAGCCGCGGAACAGCGCCCCCGCTCCGCACTGCGGGCAGCACTTGCGCAGCGCGCGGCGGAAGAACAGCCAGCGCCAGCTCAGCGCGGCGCGTTCGCTGTCGGAGAACATGCGTCCCATCCTAGCGGGCGCGCTCCGCGATTCCTCGGTTCCGTGCTTCAGCGCGCGAGCGGTCGCAGCGCGAGCGCCGTATCGAGCGGCGGCGCGTAGTCCGCGGCCAGCACTTCGCGGCCCGCGATCTTCAGCGCCACGCGTCCGCCTCCGGCGGGGACGAGCAGCGACACGCGTTGGCCGTCGCCGCTCCAGCGCGCGCCGAAATCGCTCGAAAGCGCGTCCGAATCGAGGCGCTGCAGGCCCGCGCTCTCGCACACGTCGTGCGCGTCGAAGCGCAGGGTGATCACCGACCAGGGCTGCACGAACTCGCCTCGCCCGTCCGAATCGCCGCGCAGGCGAAAACGGCCGCACAACGCGCCGACCGCGTCGTGGACTTCGAGCGACGGAGCGGCGCCTCCGCGGCGGCGGCCGCCGGGCGCAGCCCAGGTCGGTTGCTCGCGCAACCACTCCGCGGGCCAGTCGAGCTCGAGCCGCACGCGCGGCGCGGAGAGATCGCACGGGAGCGTCAGCACCGCCTCGGCGGGACCGTCGCCCGTCAGATCGACGAGCGTGTCCTCCAGGCCTTCGACGAGCGGCGTGCGGACAGCGACGCGCACGCGCGCCGCGGGCAAGCCGCGAAGCACGAGCTCGCCGCTCTCGGGGAGTTCCACGTAGTTCGCCCAGTACCCGGCGCTGATCGCCGTCGCGAGGGGCGCGCCGCTCTCGTCGGAGACGAGCAAGCGCGCGGGATGCACGGGCGCGCCGCGGATGTCGCGCGTCGACACGCTTAGCGTGCGCTCGGGCGCGAGCCGCAGCTCGAGCTCGCGCGGGCCGCTCGCCGCGTTCCAGCGCGACACGAACGGCGCGTAGCCCGGCGCGCGCACGTAGATCGTCCACTGGCCCGCATCGGGCAGCTCGAGCTCGGTTTCCGCGTCGAATTCCGCGACGACGTTGCGCTGGCCTTCGGTCGTCGCGGAACGCGCGGTGAGGACGCAGCCCTTCACTCGCAGCTCGCTGAGCGCGTCCACGACGCGCACGCTCAGGCGCTGCTCGCGTGCGGGCGCGGCGCCGACGACGACGACGTGTTCGTCGACGGCGGTGTCGAGGATCGCGGATGCGGCGCTGGCTTCTCCTTCGAGCGCCACGCGAACCTGCAACGGCCCCGCGGGCAGCGGCCGAAGCGTTGCGCGGCCGTCGCCGGCCGTCGAGGCGCTCGCGAGCGTGAGGAACGTGGAGAATTGGAGCTCCGGCCCCTCGGCGAGCTGCAGCGCATCGTCCTCGAGCGCGCTGACGAACACCTTCGCGCCCGCGACCGGTTCGCCCGCCTCGTCGACGGCGCGCACGCGAAGCTCGCTCGCGGCTTCGAGTCGGAGGGTCTCGAGCTGCGACGTCCTGCCGTTCAGCTCGAGGCGCAACAGCGCCGGCGCGTACTCATCGGCCGAGGTCTTCACGAGCACTTCCCGCTCGTCGCGCCGGACGTGGAAACGCACGACGCCTTGTTCCGTCGGCCGGAGCTGTTCTCCGCCGACGGCGCTCAACAGCGCGACCGTCGCTTCCACGGGCGCCCCCGCGCCGTCGACCAGCGCGAGCTCGAGCTCGCACGCGCGCTGCAACACGATTCGCAGCGCTTCGTCGGGCCCGGTGATGCGCATCCACGCGCTCGCGTAGCCCTCGCGGTCCACACCCAGGTTGTGCGCGATCGGCGCGAGCCCGCGAAGCTCGAACTCGCCGTTCGAGTCGCTCGTGAAACGCCCGCGCAGCAGATTGCGCCAGGTCGCGCCGGGCTCGCTCGCCGCGCGGCCCGGACCGCGCAGGTCGTGCGTCGAAGTCGACAGCCGCGCATCCGCGATCGGCCGGCCGTCCTCGTCGACGACGCGGCCGCGCAGCGCCCAGCAGCTCTCGAGGCGCAGTTCGATCTCGGTGTGCGCGCGGGCGGCGTTCGCGCTGAACTGCAGTCCGCGCGCGGCGGTCGCCCCCGGCGCCGAGGTGTGCAGATAGAAGTCGTCGGGCAGCTCGAGCAGCGCGAACTCCCCCATCGCATCGCACTCTGTCTGCGCGAGCGGTTCGAGCGGCTCGCCCTCTTCCAGCACGGCGCCGCGCGTCGGCGCGGCCCACACGCGCGCGCCCGCCGCCGGCTTGTTCGCGGCGTCGAGCACGCGGCCGCGCACGCTCGAGGCCGGCGCGAGCTCCACGCGCACCTCCGGCGCGTTCAAGCTCGCTTCGTCGACGACGAAGTCCGTGGCGCGCGAAGTCCACGACGCTGCGACGCGCAGCGTGTCGCCCGGCGCGAGCTCGAGCATCCCCGGCGCATAGCCGTCGCGATCGCTGGTCCACTCGAGGGGTTCGAGCGCGCCGTCCACGGGCGCGAGCCGCGCGGCGATCCCGGGCGCCGGAGCGCCGGTGAGCTGGTGCACGATGCACACGCGCCGTGCAACGGTGGGCGCGCGGCGCTCGACCGAGGCGAGCGCCTGCGACGAGTCCGCGTTCGAGGGAACCGCCTGGCCGTCCGTCGGCGCCGCGAGCGGCGCGGCTGCGGTCGGCGAGGCATCGCGCGTGCGCGGCCAAAGCGTCCAGCCGAGCGCGGCGAGGAGCACGCTCAGGATCCCGAGCGAGAGCATCAGCGGCGCGAGCGAACTCGCGGAACTCGTCGCGGCGCCCTTCGCGAGCGATCCGCCCTCGAGGCGCGGAGCGGCGAGCGGCAGAAGCGCGCTCACCCACGCGGAGCGGTCGCCGTCGCTGCGGCGGTCGAGGTCCTCGCGGAGCAGTGCGAGCCCGCGCTTGATGCGCGTCCGCGCCGTCTCGACCGGCACGCGCATCCGGCGCGCGACCTCGCGCGGCGGCAAGTCGTCGTAGAAGCGCAGCAGCAGCGTCGAGCGGTACGGCTCGGAGAGCTTCGTCAGCGCCTCGACCACGCCGCGGCGCGCGTTCTCACGCTCGACGATCTCGGCCGTCGAAGGCAAGCCTTCGTCGCGCGACGCCGCCTGCTCGCGCGCGGCGCGGCGGCTGCGCGCGCGGTGCACCTGCAGCGCGTGGTTCTTCACCACCTTCGCGAGCCAGGCGCGCATCGCGCCCGCGTCGGTCGGCGGATGGCGCAGCGCGCTCAGCCACGTCTCCTGTTGCAAGTCGTCCGCATCCGCGCCGGAAGTCACGAGGCGCGCCGAGAGCGACGCCAGGAACTCGCTGTGCGCGAGAAGCAGTTCGGAGGTCGGCAGCGAGGCGTCGGAGTCGGTCATGGGCGCTTCGCAATCCAGCATGCCACGCCCGCCGAAAGCGGTTCAGACCGGGAGCTTTTCGGGCCTGTGCGGCGCGGCGGGACCCCGCGCCGCCGCCCGCGCAGCGACGTGCGGTCGGATTTTCCGGGGCGGCCCGCGATCGACGCGCCCGCCGCCGAACCCGCTAGCGCAGCTTCTCCCAGTACTCCGCCGGCATGTCGTGCGCGATCTTCAGCGCGCCGTTCGCGCCGCCGTAGATCGGCTCCTCGACCTTGAGCACGCGGCCGCCGCCGAGGTTCAGGTGCATCTGGCGCTCGAGCTCGGCGTCGAGGCCGCGGATCTGGCTGCCGCCGCCGCCGAGCAGCACGCGGTTCTTCAAGCGGTCCTGGAACTCGGGGTCGAAGGTGCCGATCAGCTCGCCGATCGCTTCCACCATCGGCGGCACGATCGAGCGGCACGCGGTGCGCACGATGTCGGTGATGTCGAACGGGGTCGGCTTGCCCTTCACGGGGAAGTTCACGACCACCGCCGGCATGTTGTCGGCGACGTTGGAGTGCTTCTCCTTGATCTGCTTGATCATCTGCACCGTGAACTGCGCCTCGGGGTGCTTCTCGCGCACCAGCTTCGAGAGCGTCTCGTCGACGTGGTCGCCGGCGAAGGTGTTCGTGAGCTGGTCGGCGTCGTCGGGCATCGTGCCGTGCATGCGGCACAGGTCGGTGGTGCCGGCGCCGATGTCGATCACCAGCGTGTCGTCGAGCATGTCGAGGCCGTAGGCCACCGAGAACGGCTCCGAGCACAACATCACGCTGTCCACGTGCTCGCGCGCGGCCTTGAGGATCGCTTCCTTGTTGTTGATCGAGGCCTGCGCGGGCGCTCCGATCACTGCGTAGATCAGCTCGTCGCGGCGCGGACGCGCGCGCCGGATGATCTCGCCGATCAAGTCGGCCGCGGCCTTGAGGTTCTTCTCCGAGTCCTTGTCGCTGCGGATCACGCCGTGCGCCAGCGGCCGGTAGAAGTCGAGGCTGAGGCGCTTCTCCGACGCTTCGTCGCCGAACAGCACGTCCTTCTGGAGCAGCTTGCGCGCCACGACGTCCTTGGGATACCCGACGTAGGAGGCGACCGTTTCGCGCACGCCGTTGGAGGCGCTGACCGAGGTGCGCGACGTGCCCAGGTCGATGCCCAGGTAGAGGACGCCTTGATCCTTGTTGGTCTCTTCGGAACTTTGCTTGGCCATGTGGAATGCGATGTTTCGCTGCGGTGGAGAGGACGGGGCGATGCGAGGCGAAATCAGGCGCCGCCGCCCTGGTCGGGGACGATCTGCTTACGCAATTCGAGGTTCGCTTGGAAGATCTTCGACATGAGCTCCTTCTTGAGCTCCTGTTGAACGTCGGCGGACGACAGGCCCTGCACGGTGCGGTACAGCGAGGCCACGCCCGGATCCACGTTCGTCTGCGCCAGCGCCCGGCGCAATTCGGCCTCGGTCATGCCGAGCGACTGGGTCAACTTCTGGATGCGGCGCTCGAGTGTATCGATCTGCCGCTGGTGCTCGCTCTGGCTGTGGCCGAGCGCGCGCTCGAGCTCGCCCTTCATCTCGCGCAGCGCGCTGGCGACGACTTCCCGCTGGATGCGCGCCAGCATGTCGTCTTCGCCCGCTCCCAGGCCGAAGAGCTCGCGGATCTTCGCGCCGAGCAGCGCTTCGGTCAGCGCCGGCTCCTCGCGCGAGGGCGGCGGAAGCGGCGCCGGAGGCGGCGCCCGTTCGGCGGTCCGGTCGCCCCCGCGCTCCGCGGAGGCCGGGATCGGCGCCTGCGGCTCGAGCTTCTCGCGCTCGCGCTTTTCCTTCTGGCGCCGCTGCTCGAAGTAGTCGTACAGGTCGCTGTGCACGTAGCGGTTGCCGCCGCTGTCGGCCGCCACCTTCAGGCCGCCCTCGGCGACCTCGAGCAGCGTCTCGAAGGCGAGCTCCATGCGACCCGATTGGTTGTGGGCGCCGCCGATGGAGATCGTGACGCGCGTCGGCCGGCCGCCGCTCTCGAACGTCAGCGCGCGCACGCTCTCGAGGATGCGCCGGGCGAGCACACCGGCGCCCTCGGCGGGCGTGTGCGGCGTGAGCAGCAGCAGGCGGTCGTCGAGCAGGCAGCCGAGCGAGTCGCTCGAGCGCGACGCGCTGCGCACCAGGCCCGCGATCGAGCGCAGCACGGAGTCGCGCAGCTCGCTGCCGTAGAGATCCTGGAGCTGCGCGAGCCGGTCGACCGAAATCAGCAGCATCACCAGCGGATGGCCGTGGCGCTTGGCGCGGTCGAACTCGACGCGCATGAGCTGTTGGACCTGCGCCGGCGTGAACAGGTCGCGTCCCGAGCCTTTGAAGAGGGAGCTCTGGAAAGGACTCATCGCCGGTCGGGGACGTGCAGCATGGCTGGAGCGCGCGGGCGCCTCGCGACCGGGCAGCGTAGCCGCGGCGGCGATCAAAGTCATGGCGCGAGTGGAACGGCCCGCAGGCTCGTTATCGACGTCCGGGCGCCGGGGTCTTGAATGCCGGAGCGCGCGCTCAGGCGAAGGCTTCGGGCTGCGCCGTGCGGGCGCGCTCGACCACCGCGTCGAACTCGGCCCGCGTGATGCCCAGCAGCTTCTCGCCGAGCGCGGCGAGCTTGTCGAGCGCGCCTTCGAAGGTCGAGCTCGAGGCGCGGTACGCGATCTGGTCGGCGATGGCGATCACCCCCACGTGCGGGTGCGCGACGATCTCCGCCGTCGGTCCGTGGTGGAACTCGATCGCGGCCGAGACCTTGTCGGGGAGCTGCCACTGCTGCGCGAGCAGCGCGCCCACGTCGACGTGCGTGTAGCCGAGCAGCTGGGCCTCGGAAACGTGCAGGGTGACCCCCGTGCGGCGCGCGTGGCGCACGCAGTCGAGGTAGTCGTCGCCGAGCCCTTCGAGCATCACGACCTTGCCGACGTCGTGCAGCAGGCCGCAGGCGTAGAAGTCGTCCGGCGCGAGCCCGGTGCGGCGGAAGCAGCTCTCCGCGAGCCCCTGCGCGACCTGCGCGGTGAGGATCGAGTGCTGCCACACCTCGTCGAGGTCGAAGTCGGGCACATTCTTGAGGTGCTCGTAGCGCTGCAGGATCGAGACCTGCATCGCGACGTTGCGCAGCGCGCGCGCGCCGATGACGGTGGCCGCTTGCTCGGCGTTCGTCACCTGCTGGCTCAGGCCGTAGTAACCGCTGTTCGCCAGCCGCAGCACGCGCGCGGTGATGGCGGGGTCGCGCGCGACCAGCGCGCCCATCTCCTGCAGGCCTACGTTCGGGTCGTCGATCATGGCGCTGATGCGCATGACCACGTCGGGCAGCGACGGCAGCGTGAGCTTGTCGCCGAACTGTTTGAGTGCTTCTTGTCTTCCCATGGGCCTGGCGGGCAGGCCGCTTCTATCGGCGCCGCCGGTCCGGACGACTTGAATGTCTCGCGGGTGAAAAGGGCGTAGAGCGGCCCGGCGCTCAGGTCTGGCGCACCCATTTCCACAGTTCGCGCGGGGTCGGCGCCTTGCCGGTCATGAGCAGGCCCACGCGGAAGATGCGCGCGGCGGCCCACACGGCGGCATACACGCCGGCGAAGCCCACCAGCGCGGTCGCCGGCACTTGCCAGAAGGGCACGGTCTCGGCCGCGGTCAGGCGCAGCATCATCGTGAACGGTGTGAGCGGCGGGATGAAGGACAGCACGACCGAGAAGGTGCTGTTGGGGTTCTCGCTGATGAAGAACCAGGCGAAGAACGGGACCATGAAGAGCAGCGTCACGGGCCCCATCAGCGTCTGCGCCTCGCGCAGCTCGTTGACCGCCGCGCCCACCGCCGCCATCACGCTCGCGAGCATGAAGAAGGCCATGAAGAAGTACAGCACCAGGTAGACGAGCTTGTCGAACGGCACGAGGTGCGCGTAGCCGAGGTTCGAAGCCGTCGTGACGCCGACGCCGCCGTACAGCCCGATCACGAGCAGGCCCACGCAGCACTGGCCGAGGATCTTGCCCGAGAGCAGCTCCATCGGGCTGACCGCCGACAGCAGCACCTCCATCACTCGGTTGGACTTCTCCTCGATGGTCGAGGTGAGCAGGTACTGGCCGGTGAGCATCGTCGCGGTCCACAGGAGCATCATGAACGCGAGCGGCGTGAGGATCCGCGCCATCTCGTTCTGCGCCGCTTCGCCGCCCTTCTTCGTCACCGTCGTGGCGACCACGCTCGGTTCGCTGACGAGCTCGCGCACGTAGGCGAGGTCGAGGTTCGCGGCTCTGGCGCGCGCGCGCACGACCGCGCGCCGCAGCGCGTCGCGCAGGGTGTCGGAGTGCTGGCGCGTGAGGTTCTCGCCGAGGAACAGCTCGAACTTGTTCGTCGCGCGGTCGGCGCGCAGCACGCTGCCTTCGAAACGCGCCACCGCGAGCGCCTCGCCCGCGCGCACGCGCGCCTTCCACTCGTCGAGCGCCGACTCGTCGACGAGCACGAGCTCGACCTTCGGCGTCGTCGCTTCGCGCAGGCGGTCGAGTTGCTTCTGCAGCGTGCTGCGGTAGGCCTCGGGCAGCGCGAGCTTCATCGCGGCTTCGATCTCGCCGAGCTTCTCGTCGCGCTCCTTGTCGAGCCGCGCGCCGTCGAACTCTTCCACCGCCGCGTCGAACACGCCCTTGTCGGCGTCGATCACCGCGAGCTCGCCGACCAGCGGCTTGGGCGGCGCGTGGAGCAGCAGCGGCAGCACGATGGCCATCGTCCACATCACCGCCGGCAGCACCACGGCCGCGAGCAGGAAGGCCTTCGTCATCACGGTGTGGCGGAATTCGCGCCACGCGACATCGAGGATGCGCTGCATGGCTAGGCCCCCGCCGCGAGGAGTTCTTCCTCGGCCTGTAGCGCGGCCTGGGCGCCCTCCGCCTCGCGCACGACGCGCACGAAAACGTGGTCGAGGCTCACGCGTGCGAGCTCCAGCGCGCGCACCGGGCCCAGCGTCATCAGCTCGCGGAACAGCTCCTGCGGCGCCGCGTCGGGCGCGAGGCTCAGCCGCAGGCCGGCGCCGTCGTCGCTCGGGCGCACGCCGAGCACGCCGCGCATCTGCGCCGCCTTGTGCGCGAGCTCGGGGCCCATCGCGAGCGGCTCGTAGTGCACCTCGCGCGGGTCGAAACGCTCGCGGATCTGCGGCAAGGTCGCGTCGAGCCGCTTCGCGCCCTTGTGGATCAGCACGATGCGGTCGCAGATCCGCTCGGCCTGGTGCATGACGTGCGTGCTGAGCAAGATCGTGACGCCTTTTTGCCGCAGCTCGCGGATCAGGTTGTCGAGCACCACCGAGTTGACCGGGTCGAGGCCCGAGAAGGGCTCGTCGAGGATCAGCAGCTCCGGCTCGTGGATCACCGCCGCGAGGAACTGCACCTTCTGCTGCATGCCCTTCGACAGTTCCTGGCACTTCTTGTGCGTGACGTCGGGCAGCTCGATGCGTTCGAGCCACTGGCGCACGAGCTTCGAGAGTCCTTGCCGCGGCGCGCCCTTGAGCTTGGCGATGTAGGTGAGGTACTCCTCGACCGTCATCGTGCGGTACAGGCCGCGCTCCTCGGGCAGGTAGCCGATGCGCGACTTGGCGTCGAGCGCCGTGCGGCCGAGCACTTCGATCGCGCCTTCGTCGGGCAGCAGGATCGACAGGATCATGCGGATCGTCGTGCTCTTGCCGGCGCCGTTGGGGCCGAGCACGCCGGTGAGCGAGCCGGCGGGGATCTCGAGGTCGAGGCCGCGCACGGCGTAGCGGTCGCCGAAGCGCTTGTCGACTCCGCGGATGGAGATGGCGGCGGTCATCGGGGCTCGCCCCCGAGTCGTCGTTGCGGTCTGCACATGGGCGGGAGCTTGCTCGAAAGCGCGTCCCAATCCAACCGTCTGCGCGCAGAACACGCGCGCGGCGCCGGCGTTCGAGAGGCGAGTTGCGTTCGAAAGCTGCGCTGCGGACTTCGGATAGACTGGCCGCGGGCTGGACGTTCACCCTCTTTCGAGGCTCGCACATGCACTCCTCGCGTCGCTTTTGGCTCTCGCTCACCGCCGTCCTGGTCGCGTCGGCCTCGCTCTCCCAGAGCGGGCTCGCCCAGGAGGCGACCCCGTCCGCGCAGGCGCCGCTCGGGCCGCGCCTGTCGGCGCTCGTGATGGGAACGCGCTGGCACTCGCAACGGCGCGAGCGCATCGGCGGAGTCGAGTGCTCCGCGCTGCACGCGCTGCACCGCCATCCCAAGCTGGCCTGGCCGGTTCGCGCGCAGGCCGAGCCGCCCTTCGAGCGCACCCACGAAGGCGTGGCGAAGTGGCTCGCGAGCGCGCGTTCGACCTGGGGACTCGAGAGTTGCGAGCTCGTGTTCCGCGAGGCCGGCTCGTGGCGCGGCGAGGACGTCTGGCGCTACGCGGTTCAGCACGCCGGGATCGACGTGCTCGACGCGACCCTCGACGTGCACTTCGAGGGCGAGCGCTTCGCCGCGGTTCACGCGCTGCTCCCCGGCGACCTCGGCGCCATCGAAGCGCCGCCCGCGGAGCGCGGAGAGCGCGAGTGGGTCTACGTCGCGCGCACCGCGGCGCCGCGAGCGGACCTCGAGCTCGCGTGGCTGGTGCGCGACACGACCGAGCAAGGCGAGCGCACGCGCGTGATGGACGCCGAGGGACTGCGCTGGACGCGCATCGCGCCCGCGCTCGAAACGTCGCTCGCCGCGCCCGCGATCACGAAGTGGAACGTGCCCTCCGGCAACTTCCCCGACCAGCTCGATTTCGATCCGAGCGGCGATCTGTGGTTCAGCCAGCCCAATCAGGGGCGCGTGGGCAAGCTCGTTCCCGCCACGGGGCAGTTCAGCTTCGTGAACGTGGGCGTGGGCTCGCAACCCGACGGTTTGATCTGCGACACGAGCGGCCGCGTCTGGACCGGAACCTACGGAAACTTCGGGCTCGTGCGCGTCGACTCGGCCACGAACGCGACGGCGCAGTTCAATGCGCCCTACTCGCCCAGCACGCTCGCGATCCCGATCCTCAGCGCGAACGGCCGGCTGTACGTCACCGACCACGGCCAGAACCGCATCGCCACCTTCCAGCCCGCGACGAACACCTGGGGGAGCACCTTCACGATGCTCGTGCCGAACGCGTGGGTCGTGGCCGGAACCGAAGACGTGCGCGGCCAAGCGCTTTACTTCACGCAGTACTTCGCCAACTCGCTCGCGAAGCTGACCTGGGCCGATGTGCAGTCGAACTTGCCGGTGCCGACTCCGGCGGGGCCCGCGTTCGCGAGCTACCTGGGCGGCAAGGTGTGGTACTCGCTGTGGAGTTCCGCGCGCTTCGGTTGCTACGACGTCGCGAGCGGCCAGTTCGTCGAGTACCTCTTCCCCGCGAACTTCGGCTTCGAGGTCGGCGGACCGATGGCGACGCGCCGCGACGGCAAGGTCGTGATCGGCACGCGCAACGTCGGCTACCTGATGGTGCTCGACACGCAGTCGAACGGCGTGCGGGCGGTGCCGATCGGCGGCGCCCCGGGGCTCAAGGACGGCCTGATCATCGGACCCGGCGGCGCGGTGTGGTTCACCGAGTCGGGCGCGAACAAGATCTCGCGCTTCAACATGTGAAGCGCGTTCAAGGCGCGATCGGCGTGAGCTCGAACTCGAGCGTCGAGTAGCCGTCGAGCTCGAAGTGCTCGACTTCGAGCGCGACGCGGCGTGCTTCGGCGAGCTCCAGCTCCGCGCTGTCCACGGTCGGGACGTGGTGCGTCCAGTTGTCGATGACGAGCTTGCCGTCGACGCGCACGCGCACGCCGTCGTCGGAGGTCGTGGCGAGCTTCCAACGCCCCGCGGGCAGCTCGAGCTGCGTCGTCGCGAGCGTGCCGAAGCGCTCGCGCGGCAGCTTCGCCTCGCGCACCTCCGCCGGCGCATCGCCGAGCTCGCTCGCGCCCCCGTTGCCGTAGCGCAGCACGAGCTGCGGCGCCTCCCACCACTTCGCGGCGGCTTCGACTTGCTTGCGCCACGCGGCCGCGTCCTCGCGCGGGTCGGTCTGGTAGCCGCCGACGCCGATCTTCCAGTTCGCGGCGATGAACAGGCCGCGAGCGCTGAGCTCGCCGCTCGTCACGCGCACCTTGAGCTCGTAGGGCGTGACCCCGCCCGGTTTGCGCGGCGTGAGCACATAGCGCGGCGCCGCACCCGACGGATCCATCGCGAGCTTGACGTTCGCGCCGGCGTCGACCGCGATCGCGATCTCGCCGCCGAGCAGTTGGTACACGTGGCTCGCGCCTTGATCGACGGTCCGCCACAGGAGCGGCGTGTTGTGGTCGTAGGGTCCCCACTCGGTGACGAGGATCTTGTCGCGCCCCGCGAGCAGCGGCCTCCCGCCGACGGCCGCGCGCGTGCCCGGCAGCTTCTTCAGCCGCTCGTCGTCCAGCGCCGGCCGCGCCTGCGGCTCGAACTCGCGCTCGAGCCGGCTCGCCTCGTCGACCTTCACGGACGCGTCCTCGGACCCGTCGAACCACGCGCGCGCGCCGCCCCGCAGCTCGAGCGCGAGCTGCTCGCCCTCGAACTCGTTCGAGCTGATCTCGTTCTCCGCGGACTCGGCGCCGTTCGCCTTCGCCCACGGTTTCGCGAGCAGGTCCTTGTCGTCGTCCCACCACAGCTCGATGCCGCGGTTGTTGCGCGCGAAGCGGTTTCCGGCGATGCGCCAGCCGCGGCCGTGCTCGACCGCCACGCCGCTGATCGTGTTCTCCGCGATGTCGTTGTCCACCACCGACGTGCGCTGCGAGTAGCCGCCCCACACGCCGTAGTTGCCGCCGACGAGCTTGTTCGAGTCGAACACGTTGTCGAAGGAGAAGGTCATCTCGATCCCGATCGCGGGCGCGTACGAGAAATCGTTCCCGTGGAGCCGGTTGCGATTGCAGCCCAGGCCGCGGTGCTCGACGTTCGCGCCCTCCAGCGCCTCGACGCCCGTGAAACCGAAGAAGCCGTCGCCCGAGTGCGTCGCCGAATTGAACGCGAACAAGTTGTCGCTGCACTGCTCGAAGACCAGGATGCCAGCCGAGTCCTGGCCGCGCGAGTACACGCCGTGGCTGTAGCCGCGCACGCAGAAGTCGAAGCTGTTGTGGTCGACGGTGTTCGCGTTCGAGCGAAACATCGCCAGTCCCCAGCCCGAGAGGAAGCTCAGGTCGTTGTCGTGGATCGCCGAGCCGTCGACGCGCCGCAGGCAGATCCCGTTCTGGCCCGAGCGCGCCACGTTCGAGCGCAGCGTCACGCCCGTCGACTCCTCGACGTAGATCGCGGCGCCGTAGTTCGTGAGCCACTCGTTCCGGTCGTTCTGGTGCGGCCACAGCCAGTCGGACGAAGCCTCGGCCGCGGGTGTCGAGCGCAGGTGCTGGCGAAAGTTGTTCGAGAAGTTGAAGCCTTCCACGAGCAATCCGTCGGCGCCGGTGGCCCAGATCGCGGCCTTGAAACCTTGGAGCTGGCCGCCGCGCAGCGTGACGTTCTTCGCGAGCACGCGCACGCCCACGCCGCGCAACTCGTCGGGCGGAACGCTGCTGGCCGCGCCGAAGAGCGGCGTGCGCGTGAACTGCACCGTGACTCCGTCGGCGACGATCTTCACCAGGCCGTCGCCGGCCTTGTCCTCGATCGGAAGCCCCGTGGTCTCGAGCGTGCACGAGCGGTCGATCACGAGGTCGTCGCGGTCGACGAGGATCACCTCGGCGCGCGGCGGCGACGTCTTCGCCTGCGGCGCCGTCTGCGCCGAGGACACGGCCGCGAGTGCGAGGCAAAGGGCGGGCGCGAGGCGCATCACACGCCTCCCTGCGCGGCGACGCCGGCGAGTCCGAGCTCCGCCGCGTGCGGCCGCAGCGAGCGAATCACGAACCCGATGTGCTCCGCGAGCTCGACGCCGAGCAACTGCGCGCCCGCGTGCACTTCCTCGCGTTCCACCTTGGCCGCGAAGCCCTTGTCCTTGAGCTTCTTCACGACGCTCTTGGGTTCGAGCGTCGCGAGGCCTTCCGGCCGCACCAGCGCGCACGCGCCCACGAACCCCGTGAGCTCGTCGCACGCGAGCAGCGCCTTGTCGAGCGCCGACACGTACGGGACGTTCCACTTCGTGTAGTGGGCGCTGATCGCGTGCGCGAGCTCCTCCTCGCCGCGCTCGCGCAGCCAGGCGACGATCCGCGCCGGATGTTCCTCGGGCCAGGCCTCGTAATCCGCATCGTGCAGCAGGCCCGCGATCCCGAAGCGCTCGACATCCGCCGCGCCTGCGCCGTAGCGCTCCGCCGCCGCTCGCATCACCACTTCGACCGCCCGCGCGTGCTTGCGCAGAGCGTCGGTCTTCGTCCACTCGCACAGGTGCGCCCAGGCTTCTTCGCGCGTCAGCATCGTCGAGTTCGCTCCGTGATTCCTTGCTCGTTCCGGCGTCGATCCGCGACGTGCCCGCCCGCTTCGGCGAGCTCAGCGCCGCGCCAGCACGTCGAACAGCACCGCTCGACCGCCCTGGATACGACGATAGCCGACCAGCACCTCGGCGCGAGCGTCCGCGTCGAAGTCCGCGCACTCCAGCGCGCCGAGCTCGAACTTCGCCGGATCGCGCAGCTCCACGCTCCAGTCGGGCTTTCGCTCGCCCGTGAGCAGCGCGACCTGGCGCTGCGCGAGACTGCCGAGCGCCGCCACCACGCGGTCGACGTCCCAGGCCGTGTTCTTGTCGTCGAACAGGATCTCGCGCACCTTGCGTTCGCCGCGCGTGTCGCGACCCGCGCCGGGCGCGCCGTACCAGACTTCCAGCCGCTTGCGGTCCTCGCTCGCGACGAGCACGTCGAGCTCCCCGTCGCCGTTCACGTCGCCGCGCGCGGACACGCGGAAGCGCTTCTCGAGCTCGGTGAAGCGCTCGAGGATCTTCTCGGGGTTCTTCACGAGCCCCACGATGCCCGGCAGGCGCATCGTGAGCTCGTTCGACCACTTCGGCGCCGTCTCGAAGGTCGCGTCGCCCTTGTTGCGGTAACCCAGCGCTCCGATGCGCACGTCCCACTCGCCGAACAGTCCGCGCAACAGCGTCGCGAGCGTCGGCACCTGCAACTTCACGAGCAGCAGATCGGGGTGCTCGTCGTCGTCGAGTTCGAGCACCGAGAGCACTGTGATGTCCTCGGCGGTCTTGAGGATCGCGGCCGGATCCTTGAATTGCGGGCCTTGCTTGCCGCCGCGGAACACCCACACCTTGCGCCGGTGCCCGATCACGTAGTCGGGGATGCCGTCGCGGTCGAGGTCGCGGCTGGACCAGCTCGCGCGGTCGGTGGCCGACAGAACGGCGCCGAGCTTGAGCCCGGCGGCTTCCGTGGTGTCGCGGAAGATCGACAGGTCGACCTGCACGTCGGGCGCGACCGGGAACGAGCCGTCCTCGCGCTGCAAGTGGAACGCGCGGCGCTGGTCCTGCTCGACCAGCAGGTCGGGGCGGCCGTCGCCGTTCACGTCGCGCGTGTCGAGGCCGGGGATGGCGAAGGAACTCTCGAGCGAGTCCGAGAGGAACTCGCCTTCGCGCGACCCCCAGCGCGTCACGTCGACCGCGAGCGTGGCGGTCTTGCGGAACTTCGGCGCGCCTTCGGCGGCGTCGAAGCTGGCGAGCCACAGCTCGCACGCGCTGGGGCCGGGCAACACGATGTCGGGCGCGCCGTCGCGGTTGACGTCCTGCACGATCGAGCTGAGCTGCGGTGTGAGCACGCGCAGTTGGAACTTCGCGCGCGGGATCCAGCTCTGCGCCTCGGCTGTGACGCGGCGGTTCTCGTCGAGCGGATACGCCGTCACGCCAGTCGGGCTCGCCGCGACGACGAAATCGCGCCCGCCGTAGCTCGCGGTGTCGACCAACGTACGCTTGGGCTGCGGGAGGACGACGAGGAAGCGCTTGTCGCCCTCGCGCGCCTCGGCGAAGGGCCGCCAACTCTCGATCTGGCCGTCGTGGCCGAACAGGATCAGCACCTCGGGCCGGCCTTCGCTCGCGAGCACGCGGTGCGCGACGACTTCGAAGTCGGGCTCGAGGCTGAGCGTCGAGAGCCCGGCCGGCTGTTGCGGGACCTGCAACGCGGCCGCCGGCGCGGCGCCGAGCAGCGCGGCGAGAAGGTTCGTGCGCGCGCTCATGGAAAGCTCACGTGCAGCACCTGGTTCGGTTCGATCACCAGCACGCGAGGCTTGGCGCCGGGCGTCTCCACGAGCTCCACGTCGGCGCGCGCGTCGATCTTGAGCGTCCACAGCGGCCGCTCGAGCACGCTCCACGCGCCTCCGCGCGGCGCCGCGCGCAACAGGAGCACGCGCAGTTCCTCGGGCCGGTCGCGCACGAGCAACTCCGACAACTTGTCGCCCGTCAAGTCGCCGCAGAAGCTGCTGGTGAGCTGGAAGCGCTGGATCGGGATCGCGTGGCGCCACATCAGGTCGGGCTGTTTGGAGAAGCGCCCGCCGAGGTTGCGGTAGATGTAGAGCTCGGCGTCGATCGACTCGTTCGCCGCGCTGCGCAGTTGGTCGATCAAGTCCGGCCGCACCGCGCGCAGGCTCAGGTCGAGGAGTCCGTCGCCGTCGAGGTCGCGGAACGTCGGGCTCGAGACGAAGCCTCCGAACACCAGCAGGTCGCTCGGCCGGCCGTTCTCGCCGAAGAGCGGCGGGCCGCTCTTCACCGCGCGCTGCGTGAAGATCAGTCCCTGCGTGCGCACGTCCTCCGAGCGCTTGTCGCCCGCGAACACCACGCAGTCCGCGCGCTTGTCGCCGTCGAGGTCGACCGCGTGCGAGCTGTAGGACGCGTCCAGCCGCCGCGCGCGGTCGGCCTCGACCGGCAGCGCGAGCGAAAGCTCCGGCGCCTCCGAAAACGCCGCGTTCGCGCTCTGGCGCCACACGTGGAGGCGCGTCGACGTTTGCGCGAGCACGTCCAGCTTTCCGTCGCCGTCCCAGTCGATCCACTGGGCGTGCGGAACGCTCTCGTTGACCTGCACGAGCACCCGCGAGGCCACTTGGCCGTCTTCGCCGACGTCGTCGCTGCCGAGGCGGATCGAGAGCTCGCTCGAGTTCCGCCGACCGCGCACCGACGCGCCTTCGCTCGCGCTCGCGCTGACCCACGCACCCTCGGCGTCCTCCTCTTCGGGCATGCGCAGCACGCTCGTCGCGCCGAAGGGCTGTTCCGCGGCGCGCGGTCGGCGCTGCACGAGGACCGTGTAGCCGTGCGGTCCGGGCGCGACGACGTCCGTGAGCCCGTCGCCGTCGACGTCGCGCAGCAGATGCTCGATGTGGAAGCACTCGTCGGGTTCGGGGAGCTGCCAGAGGAACTCGAGCGCCGCCAGCCGCTCGAGGCGCGCCTCGGGCGGGCCCGAAGGTCGCCACGAGAAGGCGCCCGTCGCCGTGAACAGCACGATTTCCGCGCCGCCGCCGTCGCGCACGTCGCCGAGCGCCCAGGCGACGACGTCCGGCGTGAGCGCGAAGCGTTCGGAGAGCGAGTAGCTCGCGCCGCCGGCGACCTTGCGCCAGAGCTGCAGCTCGCGCGAGAAGGACTTGCTGCGCTCGTTCGCCGCCACGACGACGTCCTCGCCTCCGTCGCCGTCGAGGTCCGCGAGCGCGGCCGCGGTCGGCCGCCAGCCGCCGGGCAGTTGCAGGTTGCGCACGGCCGCGAACGAGCTGCTCGACTGCGCGGCGAGGCTCGCGCACAGCGCGGTGGCTGCGAGCAGCGCCACTACAGCGACTCCAGTCGGTTGGCGTCGCCGCCGCGCAGCGTGATGAACCACAGCAGGCGGAAGTCCCAGGCGGCGGGCGTCCGCCGCCAGCGGACGAGGCCGAGCAGCAGCGACTGCTCCGTCAGGTCGCGCTCGCGCGAGAACGAATAGATGAGCGGGACGTTGAAGGACTTGAGCTCGCTGTCGCGACGCGAGAGCGGCGCTCGGACGCTGAGCACCGCGCCCGCGCGCACGAGCTCGAGTTCGACCTTCGAGTCCGCGGGCGCAGCGCGCAGGGAGTCGAGCAGCACCTGCGGGTGCGCGACCTCGACGCCGTTCACGGCGCGGATCAGGTCGCCGTACACGACGCCCGCGGCGCGCCACGGCGACTCGCGCGTCAAGCCGACCACGACCGCGCCGCCGCCGGGTCCGAGCGCCGCCGCGCGCGCCTCGACCTCGGTCGCGGTGCGCACGACGACCCCGACGCGTTCGCCTTCGGTGTAGCGCGTCGCCGCCGCGCGAGGACCGGGCGCGATGCGCTTCACCGTTGTCACTTCGAGCTCTTTCTCGGCGCCCGCGCGGTCGACCAGCAGGCGCAACACGCTGCCGGGCTCGGCCTCGAGCTCGATGCGGCGCCACTCGGCGGGCCACGCGAGCGGGACGGTCTCGCGGGCGGTCGTCGCCTCGAGCAGCAGGTCGCCCTCGGCGATGCCCGCGATCGCGGCGGGCGAGTTCTCGACCACGCGCGTCACCGCGATTCCCTCCGGCGCCGCTAGCATCGCGTCGAGCGACTGGCGCGCGTCCCCCACGACGATGCCGGTGAACGAACCGCTGGGGAGCGCGCGGCGCTGTTCCTCGTCGGCGGGTTCGTCCATCCACTCGAGCGGCTCCTCCATCCCCGCGAGCGGCGGCGGAGTGCGCGGCAGCGCGTCGCTCGCGCAACTGGCGAACAGCGCGGCGAAAACGAGCAAGCACGAAGCTCGGATCATGGCATCGCCCTTCGGTGCACGAGGAAGATCGAGAGCGCCACGGCCGCCGCGAGCCACGCCGTGGGCACGGCGAAGGAGGCGTCGAGGCCCGCGAGATCGGCGCTCGCGAAGCGGAACACGGCGTTGCTGATGCCCTGCGCGCGTTCGGAGAAGTAGTTGAGGTACGACGTGTCGCCGAGGGGCGAGGGCGCGTAGGCCGCGAGCAGCCAGCCCTCGGAATGGAACGAGCGCGCGACGCCGCGCAGCAGGTCCGTCCCGAGCACGAGGGCGATCGCGAGTCCGAGCGCTCCCGGCGCCGTGCGCGCAACGGCGCCCGCGAGCAGGCCGAGGCCGTAGTACGCGACGAGCACCGGCGTCTGGCTCGCGAGCGCGCGCCGCAGCTCGGGCCACAGCTCGCTCGCCGCGATGAGCGGGAACTCGTCGCCGTTCGGCAACAGCTCGACGAGATCCTTGAACCCGAAGGCCCAGGCCGAGGTCGCGACGGCGGCGCCGGCGAGCACGAGGTACGCGACGAGCGAGACGCCGATGCCGGCGAGGGTCTTGCCCACGACGACTTCCCAGCGCGTCTGCGGCCTCAGCAGCACGTTGCGGAGCGTGCCGCGCGACAACTCGCCCGCGAGAGCCTGGCTCGCGATGCCGGCGACGAGCAGCGCGAGCAGCGGCAGGCCGGCCTGCAGCGCGCTGGCGGTGGATTGGAACGCGGTGACGTCGGTGGTGCTCGCGAGTTCGCCCGCGGCGACGCGCGCGGCGTTCTCGAGCGCCTCGCGTTTCTCGAGCGCGACCGCGCCGGCGCCGACGAGGGCCGGCGTCGCGAGCAGCAGCGCGAAGCGGCGCTTGGCGAACAGCCGCGACAGCTCGTAACGCGCCGTGCGCGCGATGCCGTGCTTCGCCGCGAGTTGTTCGCGCGGCCTCGCGTTCGCCTGGGGGACCGCGCTCGGCGTCTGCACCGCCGTCGCGATCGCTTCACCTCTCGCGAAGCGCAGATAGATCTCTTCCAGGTTCGGCGCGCGCGCGCCGAAGCGCTGCAAGTCGAGCCCCGCGTTCACGAGGAGGCGCGCGAGCTCGCCGCTCGGGCGCTCGCCGAGTTCGACGCCCAAGCCGCCGCTCGCGAGGCGTTCGGTGCGCAGCCCTTCGCGCTCGAGCAGCGCGCTCGCCTTCGCGTCGTCGTTCGTCGCGATCTCGAGCCGCCCCGGCGCCGAGGCGAGCAGGTCCTGCGTGCGCGCTTCGACGAGCAGGCGGCCGCGGTGCAGCACGCCGATGCGGTTGCACAGGTCGCTGACCTCGTGCAGCTGGTGGCTCGAGAGCAGCACGCTCACGCCCTCCTGGTCGACGAGCCGCCGCAGGATGCCGCGGATCTCCGCGATGCCCTGCGGGTCGAGACCGTTCGTCGGCTCGTCGAGCAGCACGAGCTTGGGCTGGCCGAGCATGGCCTGCGCGATGCCGAGGCGCTGACGCATCCCCTGCGAGAAGGCCTGCACCGGCTTCGCGCCGACCTGGCCCAGGCCGACGAGCTCGAGCGAACGCTCCGACTGCGTGCGCGCTTCGGCGCGCGACATGCCGCCGAGCCGGGCCAGCAAACGCAGGTTCGTCGCGCCGTCGAGGTGGCCGTGGAAGCCCGGTTGTTCGATCAAGCCGCCGATGCGCGCGCGCGCCTCGCGCGGATGGCGCAGGGCGTCGAAGCCGTCGATGAACACGCTCCCGGAGTCCGCGCGGTGCAATCCGAGCGCGATGCGCATCGCGGTCGTCTTGCCCGATCCGTTGTGGCCGATGAAGCCGTAGCAGTCGCCCGGGCGGACGTGGATCGAGACCGAGTCGAGCGCCAACTGGGCGCCGAAGCGACGGGTGACCGAGAGCAGTTGCAGCGACATGCGGGGGTTCGATCCGGCGCGGAACGGGCCGCGTGAAAGCGCCATCCAAGGGCGCGGGCCGCTGGAATGCAAGTCTCGGCACGCGCGGCGGCGACGAGCTCGGGGCCGATGTCACCGCGCGGCCGCGGCGCTCACGATCCTTCTTCGCCCGGGGAACGTGCGTCGGGAAGCTTCCAGTTGAAACGCACGGCCGCGGTGCGGAACACGATCGTGACCAGCGCGCCGGTCGTGAGCGCGGTCGAAGGCGTGGCGCCGAGCTCGATCAAGCCGACGTGGACCAGTCCGCCGGCGAACACGGTCGTCGCGTAAAGCTGGGTAGTCGGGCGGAAAAGTGTCGGCACTTCGTTGAGCACGACGTCGCGCAGCACGCCGCCGAAGGCGCCGGTCATCACGCCGAACAGCACCGCCACGAAGGGCGGCGTGTCGAGGTCGAGCGCCGCTTGCGCGCCGAGGCCTCCGAACAGGCCGAGGGCGACCGCGTCGAGTCCGTCGGCGAGCGCTTGCACGCGGCGTTCGCGGAGCGGGCGCAGCGCGGAGGGGCTGTAGAGGTGCAACACGCTCAGCGCGAGCACGATCAGCGGGTACTCGGGTCGCGCGACCCAGAAGAGCGGCCGGCGGTCGAGCAGCACGTCGCGCAGGGTGCCGCCGCCGAAGGCCGTGACGAGACCGACCACGTAGGCGCCGACGAGGTCGAGGTTCTTGCGGCGCGCGTCGACGACGCCGGAGAGCGCCGCGAAGGACACGGCGGCGATCTCGAACGTGCGCTCGAGCACGGTGAAGTTCATGGGTGCGTCGTCAGTCGGATCGGGGGGCGGCACGGGGCGCCACCCGTCGCCTCGCCGCGCGGAGCTCGCTCACTGCGCCTCGCGGGTCGCGAGCGTTACGCGCGCGGATTCCTCGACGCCGTCGCGGAGGAACTTCGCGAGCACCACGTCGCCGGCCTTGTAGATCTGCAGCGCGTACATGAAGTCCTGGATCGTGTCGACCTTGACGTCGCCGACTTGGATGAGCACGTCGCCCGCGAGCATGCCCGCTTTTTCCGCGGGACTTCCGGCGGACGTGCCCGCGAGGAGCAAGCCCTTGCCGTCGTAGCTGTACTCGGGAACGGTGCCGAACCAAACCCGCATCGGCGCGCCGATGCGCATGCCGCCTTGCTTCGGCGCCGGCGGCTCGACCCACGCGATCCGCGGCGCGCGTTGGATGCGCTCGATCAAATCGACGCACAGCCCCACCACCTTCGCCGCGCCCTCGGCTTCGAAGCGCTCCACGTCGTCGCTCGGCTTGTGGTAGTCGGCGTGCACGCCGCTGAAGAAGTGCAGCGAGGGAATCTTGCGCTTCAAGAACGTCTGGTGGTCGCTGCCGCCGACGCCCTGCCCCGAGCGGCTGAGCTCGAGCTCGAGACCGTTGCGCGGACCGGCCTCGTTCAGCCAGCCCTCGAAGGGCTCGGCGGAGCCGACGCCCAGCACCGCGAGCGAGCCCTTGCCCGCGCGGCCGACCATGTCGAGGTTGAGCTTCGCGACGACGCGCTCGAGTTCCAGCGTCGGATGCTGCGCCCAGTACTCGCTGCCGAGCAGCCCGAGCTCCTCGCCCGACCACAGCGCGAACACGACGTCGCACTCCGGCTTTCCACGCGCCGCGAGCAAGCGCGCGATCTCGATCACCGCCGCCGTGCCGCTCGCGTTGTCGTCGGCGCCGTTGTGGATCTCGCCGTGCGTTCCGGGCGACAGCGAACCTTCGCCGCCGTGACCGAGGTGGTCGTAGTGCGCGCCGACGAGCACCGCGCGGCTCGAATCGGCGCCGCGCAGCCGCGCGACGACGTTGTAGGCCGGGCCCTTGCCGCGCTCGACGTCGGAGTGGACCGCGACCAGCGGCGCGCGCGTGTCGTCGGCGTGGCCGGCATTCGCACCGTCCGCGTCGATGGCCGCGACGAGCGCTTCGTACTCGGGCAGCAAGCGCAGCGCGACCTCGTAGCGCACCGCGAGCGCCGGAATGCCGGCCTGCGCCGCGCGGCTGTGGTCGAACTCGGGCAGCGCTTCGCCGCGCTGGCTCGGATGCGGCGCGACGAGCACCGCGACCGCGCCGTGGCGCTTCGCGTTCATGACCTTCATGAACAGCGAACCCGAGCTGCCCCAACCGTCGCCCGGCTGCACCGCCGCGTGCGCGTCGATCGGCTCCGGCGCCGGCGCCCTCGACGCGGGCGTGCCGCGCACGATGAGCACGACGCGGCCCGCGACCTGCCCGCGCTCGCCGTCGTAGTCGTGCCATTCGTTCTCGGCGTTGATCACGCCGTAGCCGCGAAAGGCCAGAGCGCCTTGCGCGCGACCGCCGCTCGAACAGAACAACGGCTCGACTTCGTTCTGCGAGCTGACCCGCGTCTCGAGCGGCGCCTCGTCCGCGACTTGCGCGAGCATCGCCACTCCGCTCGCGGGTCCGAGCTTCGCGGGCAGCGGCACGTCGAAGGCTTGGCGGAACGAGCCCGCGTCGCCGAGCGGCTCGAGACCGAGCTCCGCGAGGCGCGCGGCGATCCACTCACCCGAGCGCTCGCCCGCCTCGGTGCCGGCGCGCCGGCCTTCTTGAGCGTCGTCCGCGAGCCACGCGACGTGCGCCAACAGTCGCTTCGCGTCCGGCGCCGCGCGTCCGTTCGCGCCGGTAGCGTTCGACGAGCTCGACACGACCGTCGAGGGATCGGCGGCGCCGGCCGGGGTTCCCTGGCAGGCCGCGAGAGCCGCCGACAACGCGAGAAGCCACGCGCCCGAGTAGTCCTGAGTCTTCATGCGCGCATGGTACGAAGCGCGACGCGAGGGCCACCACTGCGCCGTGCGCGCGCCGACATTCGCGCCGCGCACCCTCTACAATCCGCGGCGTGCACCTGCAGGTTCTCTCGAGTGGAAGTGGCGGCAACAGCGCGTTGTTTCGCGCGGGCGAAGCGCGCGTTCTCGTGGACGCGGGGCTCACGCTCGCGGAGCTGGAGGCGCGGCTCGAGCTCGCGGGGGTGCCGCCGCCGGTCGGCGAGCGCTCGACGCTCGACCACGTGCTCGTCACGCACGGCCACCTCGACCACGCGCGCTCGGCGGGCGGCATCGCGCGCAAGCACCGCGCCGTCGTGCACGGCTCGGAGGCGATGCTGCAGGCGCCGTCGCTGCGCCGCGCGAAGCGGCAGGCCGCGCTGCGGATCGGCGCCGACGCGGTGCTCGACGAGCAGGTCGGACTGCGCGTGTCCAACGTCGCGCTGCCGCACGACGCGCACCCCACCGTCGCCTTCCGGCTCGAGCACGACGGGCGAGTCGCGGTGATCCTCACCGACATGGGCCGGCCCGACGAGTACGTCGCCAAGGCGCTGCGCGGCGCGCACGTGCTCGTGCTCGAGTTCAACCACGACCGCGAGATGCTCGAACAAGGGCCCTATCCGATGGCGCTGAAGAAGCGCGTCGGCGGCGACGCCGGACATCTGTCGAACGCCCAGGCGGCGCAGATGCTGCGCTGGCTCGCGGGGCCCGAGTTGCACACGCTCGTGCTCGCGCACCTGTCGCTGCACAACAACCGGCCCGAGCTCGCGCTCGAGACGGCGCACACGACGCTCGAGGCGCTCGGCCTGGGCCACGTGCGCGTGCTCGTCGCGAGCCAGCACGAAATCGGCGAGAACCTCGCGGTCTGAGGCGCGGCGGAGCTCAGCGAGGCGCGAGTTCGAGCTCGCGCGTCTCGCCGGCGCGCAATTCGAGCTGGAGCGGCTCGCGGCCGTCGATTCGCAGCTCGCAGCGTCCCGCGGGGAGGATCGCGCGCGCGCGGCCCGCGGAGTCGAAGCGTCCGAGCGCGCTCCACTCGCCGCCCGAGGTCACGACGGTGCGGACCACGAACTCGGTGGAGCTGGATGCCGTCGGGAGCGCGATCGCGAGCGTCGCCGTTCGCTCGTCGAGCCTGAACTCCGTCGCGCCGCGCACGAGCCGCACCGACTGTCGCAGCTCGGAGCGCGAACCGTTCGCGAGCAGCGAGTCCAGGCGCAACTCGTACTCGCCCGGCTCCTCGACCGCGAGCTCGAAGGCGCCGCTCGGGTCGAGCCAGGCGCGGGCGAGCACGCGCTTCTTGCCCGGACGCGCGAGCTCGGCGATGTGCGGGCCGCGCGCCGCGCCGTCGAGCGTCAAACGGCCCTCCAAGCGGCACTCCGGCGGGCCGGGAAGCGTGTACTCGCGGCGCACGGCGCCTCCGTCGGCGACGGCGATTCGATCGTGCGGACGGGCCGACTCGGCGGGCTGCGCGCCGCGGCCCGCCGTGCTCAACAGCTCCGGCGGAACGAGTCGCACGCTCCACTCCCCTGGCGCGAGTGCGTCGATTCGGAAGCGGCCCTCGAGGTCGCTGCTGGCGGCGCGACGTGCGCCGTCGGCGCGCTCGAGGACCAGCGCTGCGCCGCGCACCGCGTGGCCGTCGACAGCGCGGACGACGCCTTCGAACGCGCCGCCGCGGTGCAGCTCGACGCGGAGCTGCGCTCCCGACAGACGCCATCCGGAACTCGCGTCGAAGCGCGCGAACTCCGCTGCGTCGACGCGGACTCGCTCGAACGCAGCGCCTCCCCACTTCACGCGCGCGCGCCCGTCGGCGTCGGTCGTCGCGCGGAGCACGGGCTCGCGCCAGTGAGCGGAGCTCAACGAAGGCGACAACGCGATCGATGCGCCGCGAACCGGCGCGCCGTAGGCCGTGACGAGCACCTCGAGCGTCGTCGGCGCCGGCAACGCGAGCTCGAGGCGCGCCGGCAAGCGCTCCGGATCGAGCGTCTCGCTCCGCACGTCGAACTCGCCGCGCTGGATCCGCAGTTGGAACGGACGCCAGTTCTCGAGCTGCACGAAGAGCGCGTCCCCGCGGCGCTCCACGGGGAGCGGGCTGTGCAGGTCGTCGCCGCCGTGGCCGCTCCACACCTGCAGGTCTCCGCCCGGATCGAAACCCGTGAACGCGAGCTCGAGCCAGGGGCGTTCGACGAGCACGAGCTGCAATTCACCGGAGCTCCCCACCTTCCACGGCGCGAACGCGAAGCTCGCCCCCGCACGCGCCGCGACTTCGTAGTTACCCCCGGGTTCGGCGCCGAGCTCGAACCGTCCGCGCGCGTCGGTCGAAGTCGACACGGCGCCGGCGCGGTCGCGGAAGAACTCGCGTTTCAAGGAGCTGCGCAGCCCTTCCACTTGCGCGCCGGCGACCGGGGCGCCGTTCGAGTCGAGCACGACGCCGCGAACCGTTCGTTCGGGCGCGGGACGGTCGAGCACGATCGGCGCCAGTTCGAGCCGCGCGCCTTCCAGCACTTGCAGCGGCTCGGTGCAGCGCACTTCGAAGCCGGGCGCGTGGGCCCACACGCGGTAGTAGCCCGGCACGAGGTCGCGATGTTCGAAGAAGCCGCTCGGATCCGCCGTCGCCGCCGAGGTCGAGCCCCAGTCGAGCAGTCCGGTGTTGAGGACCTCGGTGAGCGGCGGCTCGCGATCGGACGTCCAGCGCGAGCCGAGCGCTTCGAACTGCACCGCCGCGTGGGCGATCGGCGCTCCAGCTGTGTCCAGCACGCTTCCGTGGACACTTGCGGTGCGCGTGAGAACGACTTCGCCGAGCGCGAGGTCCGCTCCGGGCCGCACGGGCGCATACACCTTGCGCGACGCGAAGCCGTGCGCGGTGAATTCGAGCTCGTCGAGGGCGGCGTCCACCACTGGAGCGGTGAGCTCGATCTCGAAGGCGCCGCCCGGCGACGTTCGAGCGTCGAGCGGGGGCTGTGCTTCGCGAGCGGGACGAGCGTCGTCGTTCGTCGCCGCGCGCGCCTTCGACGCACGCGGCAGTCGAACTTCGACTCCAGCCAGCGGCGTTCCGTCGCGGTCGACGACGAGGCCCGCGGCGCGGGAGACGATCGGAGCGCGCGCGCCCGTGGCTGGGGCGCTCGCACGCTCCACCCGTTCGCTCGCGGTGTCGACGACCTCTTCGATCGCGCTCGAAGGCGCGCCGGTCGCGACGAGCGGCGCCTGCACGCTCTCGCGCCCGGCGCGTTGGAACCAAAGCACCGCGAGCACTCCGAGCAGCGCCGCGGCGCCGAGCCACGCGGCCGCCGAAGCGTAGCCCGCCGCGGCGGTCGGCTTCGCTGCCGCGAGCGGCTCGACGCCCGTCGGCGCGAGCGGCACGAGCAATGCCGTCCACGCGCCGCGATCGCCGCCGTGGCGGCGGTCGAGCCGTTCGCGGAGCAGCTCGAGCCCGCGCTTGAGCCGCCAGCGCACGGTGTTGTCGTTGGATCCGAGGCGCCGGGCGATCTCGATCGAGCTCAAGCCCTCGTAGAAGCGCAGCACCAGCGTCGAACGGTAGGGCTCTTCGAGCCTCAGCACCTCGCGCGCGAGGAAACGCTGCTCCTCGACGCGGTCGACGAGCTCCGCATCGGCGGCGCGCGACTCGTCGGACGCGGTGGCTCGCTCACGCGCGGCGCGCGCGCCCTCGCCTCGCCGGCGCATGCGCGCGAAGTTCTCGAGCACCGTTCGCAACCACGGACGCAGCGGCCGATCGACGCTGGGCGGATGCTGCAACGCCGCGAGCCAGGTTTCCTGCACGAGGTCGTCGGCGGTCGCCGGATCGCTCACCAGGCTTTGCGCGAGGGCGCGGAGCCAGCCCGCTTCGGAGAGCAGCGCTTCGAGCGGAACCTGGGCGGACGGGTCGGATGCCATCGGACTGGAACCAGCATGCCGTGCAACGCCCGAGCGTTGGTGCGCGGCCGCTCAAAGTTCGACGATTCGATCGGCGTCGGCGAAGACCAGCGCCGCGGAGACCGAGGTCTGCGGCAGTCCGAGCAAGTGCGCCAGGGCCCGCCGGTAGGAGGACATCTGGGGCCGGTAGTGCTCGACCAAGACCTCGATCTGCGCGCCGCCCGGCCCCCGCTCGGACTTGAAGTCGAGCACCCGGGCCCGCACCGCGCGCGCGCCCGAGGGCTCCAACTCGACGCGGTCGAAGGCCCCGCTGTGCAGCGTGCCGTCGAGCACGAGTTGGAAGCGCCGCTCGCGCCACAGCTCGATCTCGCGCCCCGGCCGCGACAGCAGCGCGCGCAGATTCGGCCGGGCCAGGGCCGCGCGGAAGCTGCGCAGGTCCTCCTCGAGCTCCGCGCCGCCGTAGCCGCGCGCCGTCGCGAGCGCGAGCAGTTGCGCGTCGCCGTGCGCGAAGTCCTCGAGCCACTCGACGCACTCGAACCATGTGTGCCAGCGACTGCCGCGCAGACGACCGGTGCGCGGCGCGCTCGCGAAGAGCTCGACGGCGCTGCGCGCCTGCGTGTCGTGCAGCGTCGACGGACTGACGCGCTCGAGCTCCCGGGCCCGCGAGCTGGCCGCGAAACGAAGCGTCGCGGGCGCCGCCGGGCTCGCGCGCGGCGCGGAGGCCATCCGCGGCGCGTGGTGCGTCGCCCACGAGTCGTCGGCGCCGATCTCGGTCGCGACGATCTCGTTCGCCGGCAGTTCCTCGTGCCCGAGATCGAAGGCGTGGCGCACGACGCCGCCGCCGGTGAGGCGCGCGGATTCGTCCGCCTTGGCCGAGGGCCACAGCACGAGGTCGAGTCGATGGCGCGCGCGAGTCGTGGCGACGTACAGCGCGGACAGCGCATCGCGCAGCGCGCGCCGCCGCGACGACTGGAGCGCTTGCTCGACACGCTCGTCGCCGTGCGCCGCGAGCAACTTGACGAAGTTCTCCGCGCCGCCGTGCGACACGACCTCGTACTCGCGCTCGGGGTCGTCCCCGGCGCGGCGCGCGACGAAGGTCTCCGAGCTCGACACGAAGGGGACGTCGAGCTCGGGGAGGATCACGGCGTCGAACTCGAGCCCCTTCGAAGCGTGCACGGTCATCACCTTGACGCGCGCCGAGCTCGGATCCTCGACGCGGAGGCGCCGCACGCGCTCGAGAAAGTCCCCGAGCGGCGCGCCCGGCTCGACGGAGAGCGCGGCGTCGATGAGTTGGCCGAAGCGCCGCGCTTCCCAGGCGCCGAGCTCGCGGGCGACGTCGTCGCGCCAACTCGCGAGCCAACCGGCGAGCCCGAGCTCGAGCAGCTCTTCCCGCGCGCGTCGGCTCGCGAGGGCGGCGCTCGCGTCGTCGCGCGCGGCCGAGAGCCCGTGGCGCGCGCCGAAAACGCCGCTCGCCGCGTGGAAGCGCGCCACGGTGTCGCCGGGGTGCTCGAGCCAGTGCAACAGCGCGAGCGCGGCTTGCACGCCGATCGCGTCGGTGAGCGGATTGCCGCCTTCGTCGCTCGCGGCGATGCCGAGTTCGCGCAGGCGCGCGACGATCGGCGGCGCGAGGCGGTTGCGGCGCAGCAACACGGCCACGCTCGCCCACGGGGCCTGCTCGCGCACTTCCGCCACGAGTTGCGCCGCCGTCTCGACGCATTGGCGCCAACGAGCGGGATTGTCGTCGCCCGGGCCGCAGGTGCGCACGCGCACGCAGCCGCGGAGTTCCGGCCGCGCGGCGACGTGCTCGTGGAAGCTCGCGCGAAACGCCTTCGCCGTATCAACGTCGCCGCGTTCGCTCTCCCAGCCAGGGAAGCTGTCGAGCTTGGTGAAAATTCGATTCACGGCCGCGAGCACGACCGGCGAGGAGCGCCAGCTCTTGTCCATCGGCTCGGGCTCGAGGTGCAGGCGCTCGGGCAGCTTCTCGAGCAAGCGCGGTTCCGCGGAACGCCAGCCGTAGATCGACTGCTTCACGTCGCCGACGCAGAAGAAGCTGCGCGTGCCCGAGCCGTCCGCCGCGAGCTCTTCGGCGATGCCGCGCAGGACGCGCCACTGCACCGGCGAGGTGTCCTGGAACTCGTCGAGCAGCAAGTGGTCGATCGCGCCGTCGAGGCGCAGCGCGAGGTCGGACTGGAGCGAACGCATCGCCGCGCCGCCCTGCGCCAAGGACTGCGCGACGTCGTCGAAGGAGAGGCGGCGCGTCGCGGTCTGCACGGCCCTCGCGTGCGCCGTGTACACCGAGAGCAGACGCGCCGAGGCTTCGTTCTGCGCGCGCAACTTCGCGCCGAGTTCCGCCGCGGCCTTGGTGAGCAAGACGTGCAGCGGCTCGGCGAACTCCGGCTCGATGTCGCGGCGGCTGTAGGAACCGCCGGTGAGCAACGCGGCGCCGAGCCCGTCGCTCACGTACTCGCTCCACGCCCCTCGAGCCGCGCGCGCTGCCACGCGTTGCAGCGCCTTGACCCAGTTCTTGTCCGGCTGTCCCTTGCTCGTGCGCGGCGGGTCGAGCTTCGCGAGCGTGTCGAGCGCGGCCGCGATCTGCGCGTCCGCGGGCGCCTGGAAACGCGCGGGAACTTCCCAGGCGCCCGCCGCCGCCTCGACGTGCAAGCGCGCGCCCGCGTCGATGACTCGCTCGAGCTGCGCGTGCACGCTGCGGCCCGACGCGCCGCGTTCGAGTTCGCGCAGGAGCGCCACCCAGGACTCGAGCTCGGCGCCGCTCAGGGCCGCGGCGACCGCTTCGTCGCGCGCGCGGGCGAGATCGACTTCGTCCGCGATGCGCCAGTCGGGCGGCAGGCCGAGCTCGGCCGAAATCGAGCGCGCGAGGTCGACGAAGAACGCGTCGAGCGTGCGGACACGGAAGCGCTGGATCGCGCGCGCGAGCTGCGCGAGAAGCTCTTCCGCGCGCGCTTTGGAGAGTGCGACGTCGAGCTCCGTCGCCAGCTTCGCGGCGCTCGTTTCGTCGGACGCCGCCGCGGCGAGCCGCGAGAAGATGCGGCCGAGGATCTCCCCCGCCGCCTTGCGCGTGAACGTCGACGCGAGGATGCGCTCGGGCGGCACTCCGAGCGCGACCAGGCGCAGAAAGTGCGACGTCAGCCGGAAGGTCTTGCCGCTGCCCGCCGAGGCGAGCAGCACGTGCGAGCGAGCGCTCATGCTTCGGCCTCGCTCTCGTCGTCCTCATCGTCCGCGAGCAGTCCGAAGCCGCAGAGCGCCGCGAGCGACGCCTCGAACGGCGCGCGCTCGCCCACGCGCTCGAATTCGCCCGCACGGATGCCGCGCACGACCTCGCGCGCCTTTTCCAGCGCTTCGACGTGGTCTTCCTCGCTGCACACGAAGGTCTCGAAGGGTTCGGCGCCTTCGTCGCGGCCGAGGTTTACATAGCCGAGCTCGAGCGTCGCGCCGCGCCACAGCTCGCCCGTGAGCTCGCGGTACAGCGGCAGTTGCAGGTCGATCCAGCCGCGCGTCTTGCTCCAGTGCGCGCTGCGCGGCTTGCGCGCCCGGTCGCCCGTCTTGTAGTCGACGACGCGCCAGTTCCCGCTCGCCGCGTGGCGCTCGATGCGGTCGATGCGCCCCGCGACGCGCAGCCCGTCGAGCTCGAGGCCGGGCGCCTTCCACTCGACGGCGTGGATGCGCCAGCCGAGCTCGACTTGCCGCGCTTGCCACGCCGCGAAGCCCGCGAGCCGCGCGCGGAGCTTCTCGATCTGCAGCGCCACCGCCGGCCGCGGCGCCGAGCCGAAGCGCGCGCGACGGAGTTGCTCCAGCCGCTCTTCGAGCGCGTCGAGCAGCCGCTTCTCGTCCGCGCACTCGCGCCACGACTCGTGTCCGACGAGCTCGAGCACCTCGTGCGCGAGGCTGCCGAAACGGAGCGGATCGAGCTCGAGCAAGCGACTTTCGACCGCGCACAGTCCGAGCACGCGCTGCACGTAGAACGCGTAGGGCGATTCGATGTAGGTCTTGAAGTCCGTGACGCGCAGCACGCCTTCGAAGGGGCGATCGGGCCGCGGCGGGCGGTACATCGGCGGCGCGCCGACGACGGCGGGCGGATCGCTCTCGTGCTCGGGCCACACGGCTCGCACGCGCTGCACGACGCGCTCGGGTGCGCAGCGCAGGAGCAGGCGGCTCGGCCGATGCGGGTTGCGTTCCGAGCTGCGGCGGCCGGTGAGCAACGTGACGTTCGGACGCGAGGCCAGGATCGCGCGGAGCGCCCACACGTCGCGCGCGACGCGGCGCTGTTCGTGGCCGAGCTCGAGGTCGCGGCGCGCGCTCTCGGAGAGCAGGCCGATGCCGGGCGCGGTCGGGAGCGAACCTTCCTGCACGCCGGTGACGACGAGGTGCGGCGCGTCGTCGAGCACGAGTTCGAGCCAGCCGAAGAGCTCGACGACGGGCCGTCCGTCGCCCGGCGGCGGCGGGAGATCGATCGCGTTCAAGCGCGCCGCGAGCAGCTCGTGGAAGGCCGCGGCGTCGAGCGCAACCGGCGCGACGCCCTCGTCGGCTTCGCGCAGCTCGCGCACGAGCTCGGCGAGCAATTCGAGGGAGCGCGCGCGCTTCCATCCGCGCGGGTCGCGCGCTTCGAGGTCCGTCTCGGCGAAGGCGGCGGTGAGCCAGCTCGCGAGCGCGTCCGCCCACTCCGCGCTCGAGTGCGCGCCGCTCGCGGTCGCGCCGAAGAGCTGTCGAGCTCGCGCGACGGCGGCGTCGAGGGTCTCGATCGCCCTGAGAACGGGTTCGCGCATGGAACCGCGCAACTCGGCGCGCTCCGCCGGCCAGGACCCGTCGATGCGCGCGGGAACGTGCTCGCCGACGTAGCGGTCGAGCGCTGCGCCGAGCGTGACGACGGGCGCGCCGCCGGTTTGCATGCAGAGGCGCTCGAAGTCCGGGTGCGCCGCGAGGCGCGCGAACTCCTCCACGCCCGGTCGCACGAGCCACGCGATCGCGTCGAGAAGGAGCCGCGCTTCGCGCGTGTGCGCGAGCACCTGGCCGCCGGCCCAACGCGGCTCGCAGCCCGCTTCGAGCAAGCGCCGCTCGAGGAACGGCAGCACGTCCTCGTCGGGAACTCCGATCGCGACCTCCTCGGGCGCGGGCGGCGGCTCGACGCGCGCCAGCTCTGCGAGCGCCTCGCGCGCCTGGTCGTCAGGTCCCTCCACCACGCGCCAGCGCGCGTCGTCGAACTCGACGTCGGCCTCGGCCCAGCGTTCGCTGCGCAGCGCGCCGAACTCGTCGAAGTCCGCGGCGTGTTCTGGCGGCGCGAACACGAAGCTGGCGACGCCCTCGACGCGCTCGAGGAGCTTGCGCAGCGCGCGCGGCGGATCTACGAGCGCGAAGAGGTGCACGCACAACGTCGTGTCGAGCTCGGCCTGCGCCGCTTCGCGCGCCACCGCGGCCGGATCGCGCCGCCCGCGACGCTCGAGGGCCGCGAGGTAGCGCCGCTCGAGCTCCGCGAGCACCTGCCAGCGCTGCGGCGCGCCGAAGTTTTCGCTCGCGCTTGCGGCCTTGGCGACGCCCGCGGCGTCGAGACCCTCGCGCGCCAGCTCGCTGAAGGTCCGCGCGCACAGATTCGCGAGCCCCGCGACACCGTGGCGTTCTCCGCCGCTCCACAGTGTCTCCCGCTCCTGCGCCGACGCCGCGCCGAGCACTTCGCGCCAGGCGAGGGCGCGCTGCCACTCGCTTGCGAGCCGCACCCGCTCCTTCGAGAGCACGCGCGCGAGATCGCCCTCGCTCACCACGCGCGGCGGCGGCCAGGCGGGAGGCGCCAGTTGCGCGATGCGCTCTTCGAGGCGTCGCGCCGCGCGCCGGCCGGGCAACACGAGCACGCAGCGCGATGGATCGAGCTCAGAATCGCGAACGAACTCGATCCAACGCTCCGCGGCGGCCGCGAGAAAGGGCCGCTCCCAGCCGAGGAAAGTGCGTTCGACGCCCGCGTGCATCGCGGCGAGAGGCTACGCGAGCCGCGCGGGCGACGCCACGCGCGAGCGAACTCTCTCTCAGAGCGGTCCGTACACGACCGCGGCCGTCACGAGCGCCCACAGCACCGCGTTCGACACGAAGATCGCGTCGCCGCCGAGCAGCATGCGCGTCGGGCTGCCGCCGCCGCGTTGCTGGCTCACGAGCAGCATGTAGCGGCCGAGTCCGAAGACGACGAACGGCGTGGTGTAGATCAGCCCGTTGCCCGCGCCGAACTTGCGCGCCGTCTCGGGCGCGACCGTGTACATCGTGTAGCAGACGATCGTGCAGGCCGCGAGCACGGTGACCATCTGGTCGAGGAACAGCGGCGTGTACTGCATGAGGTTCGCGCGGTGCGAGCCTCGGTCGTCGCCGAGCAAGTCGATCTCGGCCTTGCGCTTGCACAGCGCAAGGAACAGCGAGAGGAACAGCGTGCACAGCATCAGCCAGTGCGAGACTTCGGCGTCCGCGGCCTGCGCGCCGGCCTGCACGCGCAAGAGAAAGCCCGTCGCGATGCAGAAGGCGTCGACGAGCACGATGTGCTTGAGCTTGACGCTGTAGGCGAAGTTGAGCGCGATGTAGGCGCCGACGATGCCGATCACGGCGCGCTCGAGGTCGGCGATCCACCCCAGCGCGAGCGCCGCGAGCACGCAGGCGCCCGAGAGCGCCCAGGCGGTCGAGACCGCGACCTCGCCGGCCGCGATCGGCCGGAAGCGCTTGGTCGGGTGCGCGCGGTCGCTGTCGACGTCGAGGATGTCGTTGACCAGGTAGATCGCGCTCGCGCCCAGGCAAAAGGCCGCGAAGGCCGCCAGGGAGCGCAGGACGTCGCTGAAGTCGCCCGGGTGCTCCACGCTCGCGTCGGCGCGCGCGAAGGCGACCGCGGCGAGCACAAAGATGTTCTTGACCCACTGCTGGGGCCGGAGGGCGCGGACCAGACCGGGGAGCTTCATCGACACGCGCAGGGGGAGCTGTGGGACGGTTCGGACGGCGCGCGTGGCGCGGGGCCGGACTGTATCGGCGCCCGGCGGCGGCTTCCATCAGTGGCTCGGGGGCCGGCCGGGCCCCCTCGAACGACTGCGGGCCGCACCCCGGAGGGCCGGCCCGCGGCTTCGTGCCGAGAAGCGCGCGTGCTCAGTCGAGGCTGAGCTTGCGCAGCTCTTCGACTTGCGACTCGGGACCGACGATCAGCGTCTCGTCGGGGCCGAGCACGCCCGCCGCGCGAAGATCGGCGAGTTCGTAGGGCTCGGTCGAGCCGTCGCCCATCAACGCGACCGTCGTGTGCCGGTGGTTCGGCTCGGGGTCGTTGTCGTCGGCGACGAGCACGTCCTTGCCGCTCGCGGGGAACTTGCGCAGCG
>CALFYL010000386.1 GCA_937952135.1 uncultured Planctomycetia bacterium | reverse complement strand
CAGCCTCGGCTGCACGCCGGCGATCGCCTTCAGCGGCACGCCGAGCGCCAGCGCGCCGGCGGCCTTCACGATCAGCGCGTCGCAGGTGCTCAACAACAAGAACTCGCTGCTCTTCTACGGCGCGGCTTCGGCTGCCGCGCCGTTCCAGGGCGGCACGCTGTGCGTCCAGGCGCCGCTGCGCCGCACCCCGGCGCAGAGCTCGGGCGGCAGCGGTTCGGGCAACGACTGCTCGGGCGCGCCGTCGCTCGACATGAACGTGCGCATCCAGGCCGGCACGGACCCGATCCTCACGGTGGGTGCGAGCATCTTCGCGCAGTTCTACTACCGCGACCCCTCGGACCCGTTCACCGTCGGCTTGAGCGACGCGGTCGGCTTCCAGATCTGCCCCTGATCCCCGCGCGGACTCCGGCCGCCCGCAGCCCGGGCGGTCGGACGCCGTCGACGGACGACTTGGCCGAGCGCGCTCTCCCCGCGGGAGCGCGCTCGGCGCTGTTTCTGGCCCCTCCGCCGCGAAAACGGGCCCGAACACGGGCGCTTGGCGGAGCGGGGAAGGGCTTCGTGGGCGCGCTTCGTGGCCGCGAGCCCCAAAACGGGGGATCCTTTCCACGGGCGGCGCCGTCCCATGCCCGTGCGACCGCTCCGTGTCCACAAGCGCCCCCGCATCCGGCGCTTTCAGGATCCTCCACCCGACAGGTTTTTTGAGCCCATGAAGACTCGTGAAGTGCTTTCCCTGGCGATCGCCGCGGCTGCCGCGCTGCTCGCCTCGAGCGCCCGCGCGGCCGCCCAGTCCGGCGCCGCCTCCCGCCCCGATCTGGACACCGCGCTCGAGCAATGGCGCGAGAGCCACGGCCCGAGCTGGAACGTGTTCCGCGACGCGGGCACCGGCTACGCCGAGTTCGTGTACGGAGGTTCGGCGCGGCTCGGACTCGCCCCGCGCGGCGACGCTCAGTGGTACTCGGCGGCGCGCGAGAGCCTCGCCGTCGCGCGCGACCTGCACGGCATCGAGGGCGCGACCCTGGTCGAGCACTTCACCCAGTTCCTGCCGCTCGGCATGGTCGGCACGACCGACAAGCTGACCGTGCGCTTCCGCCAGGCCGTCGGCGGCGTGCCGGTCGACGGCGGCTACGTCAACGTGCTCTTCGACGCGCGCGGAACGCTGCTGTCGATCCAGACGCGCGCGCTGCCCGGCCTCGCGGGATTCGACACGCAACCCGCGCTGACCGCCGAACTCGCGGGCGACTACGCGCTCACGGCGTTCTTCACGGACACGCGCTTGAACGGCGCGCTCGTCCACGCGCCCGAACTCGTCATCGCGCAGATCGAGGACGCGGAGACGCGCTTCGGCGTGCTGTGCTGGCGCGCGGAGGTGCTCTGGGAGACCGCCGACGGCGAGGTCGAGGGCGGCGTGTACTTCATCGACGCGCGCTCGGGCCAGGTCGCCAAGCGCGAGGAGCTGATCCACCATTTCGACGTCAGCGGCAACGTCAAGAGCTTCGCGACGCCCGGCACGCTGCCGGACACGGGCTCGAATCCCGAGACGCAGCAGAACCTCAAGTACACGCGGGTGACCGCGGGTCCCGTCACGACCACGACGGACGCGAACGGCAACTTCACGCTGGTCGGCGTCAACGCGCCCGCGAACGTGACGTTCGGTTTCAACGGCTCGTACAACTCGATCTCGAACCAGGCCGGTTCGCCCTACTCGCTCGTCGTGAACCTCGCGAACGCGAGCGGCAACAACGTGGTGCTCAACAGTCCCGCGAACGACCTCGTCACGGCGCAGGCCAACATCAACATCGCGGTGAACGCCGACCGCGACTTCGTCCGCGCGACGAACCCGACCGACGGCAAGGCGGACTTCGTCCACACTGCGAACGCCAACATCGCGTCGACCTGCAACGCGTTCTTCAACGGCTCGTCGATCAACTTCTACACGGCCGGCGGCGGCTGCGTGAACACGGCGTACTCGACCGTGGCGAGCCACGAAGACGGCCACTGGCTCAACGTGATCTACGGCACGGGCAACGGCTCCGACGGAATGGGCGAGGGCAACGCCGACATGTGGGCCATGTACGTGTGGGACACGCCGGTCGTCGGCCAGGGCTTCAGCGGCACGAACTCGAACATCCGCACGGGCCTCAACACCGTGCAGTTCTGCGGCGACTCGAATCCCGGCTGCCACGGCGGGGTGCACGCCAACGGACAGGTGTGGATGGGCGCCGGTTGGAAGGTGCGCCGCAACCTCAAGAACACGCTGGGATCTTCGCAGGGGAGCCTGACCTCCAACGCGCTGTTCCTGGGTTGGATGAACTCCTACAACCAGACCCAGATCCGCTCGGTGATCGAGACCCAGTGGCTCACGCTCGACGACAACGACGGCAACATCAACAACGGCACGCCGCGCTTCACCGCCATCGACTCGGCCTTCCGCGAGCAGGGCTTCCCGGGCGTCACGTTGATCCCGTTCACGTTCTCGAACGTGACGTCGCTGCCCAACACGACGAGCGAGGCCGGGCCGTACGTCGTCGACGCGCAGATCAGCTCGAACTTCGGCGGCACGGTGACCGCGGCGAACCTGCGCTACCGCGTCGGTTCGGCGGCTGGCTACACCACGCTGCCGATGACGAACACCGGCGGCAGCGCGTACACCGCGGCGATCCCCGGCCAGCCGGCGCCGGCGGTGGTGCAGTACTACCTCGAGGTGACCGACAGCTTCGGCAACACCGCGACCTTCCCGAGCGGCTCGCCCGCGGTGAACGTGCGCGTGTTCGGCATCGGCACGCTGACCACGGCGCTCGCCGACGACTTCAACTCCGACCTCGGCTGGAGCGTGACGAACACGTCGGTGACGGCGGGCGCCTGGACGCGCGGCGTTCCGATCGGCACCACGAACAGCGGCGAGCAGGCCCAGCCGAGCGGCGGGGCCCCCGGAGGCAGCGGCAGCAACTGCTACTTCACCGGACAGGGCGCCGTCGGCGGCGCGGTCGGCACGGCGGACCTGGACGGCGGCCCGACGCAGGTCGTCTCGCCGACGTTCGACGCGAGCATCGGAGCGGCGGCGCTCGTGCGCTACTCGGCGTGGTTCTACAACGACGACGGCGACGACAGCCTCACGGTGGCGGTCTCCGGCAACAACGGCTCGACGTGGGTCACGGTGCGGACCTACAGCGGGTTGCGCGGCGGCTGGTTCGAGGACGCCTTCGACCTGAGTTCCTTCGTCACGCCGACCGCGACGATGCGCCTGCGCTTCTCGGCCGCGGACAATCCGAACAACTCGATCACCGAAGCGGCCGTCGACAACGTGTCGGTCGTGACGATCGACGGCTCGGCGTGCACGCAGATCGCCAACTACTGCACGGCGAAGATCAACAGCCAGTTGTGCGAGCCGACGATCACCGCGACGGGCTCGCCGAGCGTGGGCTCGGGCGCGCCGTTCTACGTGTCGGCCGAGGATGTCATCAACCAGAAGTCGGCCATCCTGTTCTACGGCTACGCTCCGGGCGCGGCGGCTTTCAAGGGCGGCACGCTGTGCGTGCAGACTCCCGTTCGCCGCACTCCGCCGGTCTCGACCGGCGGCACCCTCGGCGGCGACAACTGCTCGGGCGCGCCGGTCTACAACCTCAACCAGGTGATCCAGGGCGGCGGCGATCCGAACCTCACGGTCGGCTCGACGATCTACATGCAGTGGTACTACCGCGACCCGGTCGACCCGCAGGGCGTCGGCCTCACCGACGGCGCGAGCGTGTCGATCTGTCCGTGAGCTGAGAGAGAGCTCCGCACGCGCTTGTGCGTGCGGGCCGAAACAAGCGAGGAGCCGTCGAGTCGAATTCGACTCGACGGCTCCTCAGCTTTCGATGGATGCGGGGCGGCTGGATCCGATCGGACGCTCCCGCTGCGCTCGCGTGAGCCTCCGGCCTCGCCGCTCAGAACTCGCGGAGCACTTGGAGGAAGCGCGTGAGTTGGTGCGCGTCGATCGCGAGCCCGCCCCACAGACTTCGCGGCCCGGCGGCGGAGTGGAACGTGACGGGGAGGCTTTCGCCGCTGAGCCCCACGGGCAGGTCGATGGATTCGCCGAGCGCGGCCGCGAAGCCTTCGATCTGCGCGAGGGCGCGGCCTAGGTCGAGTTGGAAGATCGAAGCGGCGTAGGCGCCGTTCGTGGCGGCGAAGGCGTCGGCCAGCGCGGAGGGGAGGCTCGGCTGCGGGCGTTCGGTGCGCGCGATGCACTCGAGCGCATGGGCCTCGCCGCCGCCCACGCGGATCACGACGAGCCCTTCCTTCGCCGCGAACGAGATCGCCAGCCCGCGCGGGCCGAACAGTGCGTCGAGGGCCCGTTGCGCCTCGGCGAGCTGCGCCGCGTCGGGCGCGCCCTCCGCCGCGAGCTCCGGCGCGAGCTGCCGCGCGAACCGCTCGACGTCCAGTTTCGCGCGGTACTCGCGCCAGGCGGCGCCGCCCGTGGAGTTCTCGTGGGGGCCGCTGAACTCGAGGCCGAGCGTGCTCCATTCCTCCGCGGAGATCCAGCGCGCGAGGCCTTCGAGGAGCGCCGCCGAGTCCGGGCTGCTGAAGTACATGGAGGCCTGCAGCCCGTCGAGCCCGAAGGCGAGGTTGAGCACGCCCGAGTCGACCTTGTTCTCGCCAAACAGCGCGAGGGAGCGCTTCACGAGTGCGAACACCGGCTGCGCGCGCTCGTCGGAGTTGCCTTCGAGGAGCTCGAGCATCGCGAGTCCCTCGCTCGCGTGCGCGCCTTGATCGCCGGCTTGCACGATCGTCAGGGCGGCCCTGGGGTCGACGAGGCGCGCGAGGCCGAGCAGGTTGCGCGGGGTGGACCCGATCTTCGCTCGAGTCCAGGTGTCGTCGCTCAGTTCGAGCCGCCCTTGCAGCGAAACGTTTTCGCCGCTCAGCATCGCGTAGGCGTCGAAGCTCGTGGCCGACGCGAGCAAGCGCCGTCCGTCGTCGATCTGCTCGAGCGCGACGGCCGCCGTCGGGTCCGACTGGGAGCTGGCGTCGAGCTGCACCTCGGCCTGGTCGAAGCCCATCTCGATCAGCGGGCCAAAGGCCTCGCGGAGGCTCGCGAGGTCGACATGCAGGCCCAAGTCGCGGCCGGCGAGCGCGACCGCGGCGGCGTTCGGTTGCGTGTTCGGCGCCTGCGGCTCCTCGCTCTCGAGCACGACGTAGTTGCCGCTGACGCGCGCCATCAGCATCGGAATGTGCTCACTCGCGAGCGCCGCGAGGCCCTCGGCGTCGTCCGCGGGGAACGCCAGCGTGAACCTCGGCGACAGCGACTCGTCGAGCTCGAGCGCGAACCCCGCCGGGCGCCCGAGGTCGAGCCGCTCGAACACGCCGCGGGCGGTCACGTCGCTGCCGAACCACTCCGCCAGAGCGCCGGCCGGGTCGGCGGCGCTGTCCCCCGACCAGCGAGCCAGCGGCTCGAGCAGCGCGTCGACCGACGCGGCGCGGAACACGACGACGGCGCCCGCGGGCAGCAGCAGCTCGAGTTCGTCGGCCGCGCCGAGCTCGAGCGCGCAACTCTCGCGCGGCAGTGGCGCGATGCCGTGGTGCGCGGCGGCGAGCGGCCGGGGCGCGAGTGCAGCCGGAAGGGCGAAAGCGGCAACGACGAGCGGAAAGTGCATGCGAATTCTCCTGGGGACGCTTGGACGCGCGCGCTGAGCAACTGGCGATCCAGGCTAGGGGCAGAAGTACGACCACGCGCCGTCGCTCGTGTTCGTCTTCGGGCCCACGGCCGCCGCGTCGCGGTACCAGTACTGGAAGCCCCAGGCGCTGCCGGCGGCGATTGCGGCCGCGCCGCCGGGCGGGTTCGCCGGGTCGAAGCTCAGGCGCGCGACCCCGGACGCATTCGCGGAGACGAGCGGGAGGCGCGAGAGCGGCGGCGTGAGGCACAGGAATCCGGCGAAGAACGGCGCGGGTGCGATCGTCTGCGCGCCGTAGAAGAACAGGCCGTTCGAGGACGGCGGGCAAGCGCTCGCGACGAGTTCGAAATCGCTCCAACCCAAGCTGGTGGAGCCTTCGACCGCGAGGCGCGCGCCGGGGCCGACGGAGTTCGGGGCGCCGACGCAGAAGGGCGTCGACACGCACGCGCTGGCCGTGCCGAGCACGCTGTCGGGGTGCAGGCTCTGTCCGAAGATGTCGCCGCTGTCGGTGCGCTCGTCGCGCCAGGCCGCGCGCGCGACGCCGGTGCGGTCGATCGCGACCTCCAGGTCGTCCTTCGACGAGAGGTTGGCGCTCACCGACACCGACCCCGAGAGCCACTCGAGCGAACCGTCGGGCCGCAGCCGCGCCGCGCGCACACGGGCGGCGGGCAACGGTGTCTGCGGGTTGTCGAAGTACAGCGCGAGCGCGCCGTCGCCGAAGGGCAGCGCGCGCTCGAAGGACTCGTTGTTGCCGTCCAGCGCCGCGATTTCGACGCCGGCGTCGGTCCACAGGCGCGCTCCGCTCGCCGAAAGCCGCTGCGCGCCGACGCCCCACTGCGACTGAGCGGCGTTGCGGCGATTGAAGACCACGATCGCCTCGCCTCCCGCCAGGGGCGCGAGCGAGGGCGAAAGCTGCTGCACTCCGGCTTCGACCGAGACGCTGACGCCGTTGTGCGCGAACGACTCGCCGCCGTTTGAATCGAGGTGCTGGGCGTAGCTCGAGAACGTGCTGCCGAGCGCGGCGTGCCACGCGAGCCACGCTCCGCCCGCGCCGTCGTCGTAGAGCAGCGGCTGGTGAGCGATCGGCACGGAGGCGAGGTCGAACACCGTCACGGGCGAGCCGCCGTTCCACAGTGCCGCGCCGCCCGCGTCGAACTTCATCGCGCGCACGTGGCGCAGGCTCGAGAAGCTCGCCGTGTTGCGCAGCCACTGCACGATGCAAGCGCCGCTGTCGCTCGCGACGATCGAGCAGAAGGAGGGCTTCTCACCGCTCGCGCCGACCACCGTGCTCTCGCCGAGCAACGCACCCGCGGCGGAGCGTCGCTGCACGTGGATCGCGCCGGGCGCGATCGACGGAATCCGCGCCCAGGCGATCGCCACCGAGCCGTCGGTGAGCTCCGCCAGCACCGGATTCGCGTCGAAGTCGACGTTGTTCGACACCGTCACGCCGTTCGCGCCCCACAGGAACTGGCCCGTCGGACTGAGCTTGTACGCGTACACGTCGAGGTCGCCACCGGCGCGCACGTCGGTGAAGGCCAGCAGCGCGTTGCCCTCGGCATCCGCCTGCAGATCCCAGCCGATCAGCGACGAATTCTGCGGGTTGGCGCTGACCAGCAGGCCGTTCACCGGCAGCGCCTCGACGCCGTCGCGGTCGAGGTGCTGCACGTAGACGGCGTAGCTGCCGCCGCGGTTGTCGAACCACCCGATCCAGGTCGCGCCGTCGAGCCCCGCGGCGATCTGGGGAACGGTCTGGTCGCCCGGCTGGACCGCGATCGGGCTGTTGAGCGCCGGGTCGCTGGACCACTGGGCGCGGAGGGGGGCGGCGGCGAGGAGCAGCGCGGCGGCGCGGAGCACGGACAGTCGAGGCAGCATCGGGGACGAAGACATCCGTGCATGCTCGCGCGCGCCCGTGAATCCCGCAATCGAGTGCGGCGATCCCCGCGCTCCCGAGGGCGCGGCTCCATCCGCGCGACCGCGGTCCCAGAAGGCGTCAGGCGGCCGACGCGCCGAGCACGAACGGACGGGCGCAGGCGAGGGCCGAGCGGGACGGCTCGTGGCGCCTGCGGAAGCGGAAAGGGATGCGCCGGGGGCGGGGAAGCGGAGCGGTCCTGGGGCCGGGGGCGAGCGTCAGAGCGCGATCATCGTCAGCAGGGCGGCGACGACTACCGCGAGCGTCAGCGCGACGGCGGTGCGGGACGAGTCCGAGGTGCGAATCGAGGTGTCGGTCCTCACCACTGGGGCCTCCGTTGGCCTAGCGGGATAGGGAGGGGGCAGCCAGCGGCGGCTTGGGGCGGCCTCGCTGGCAGGAGGAACACCCATTCTGCTCGCGGTCGCCGATTCGGGAAGCTCAATTTCGGCGAAAGCCCACTGCTTCCCGCTTTTGAGCCGAACTTGGATTTGGCGCCCAACGTCTCACCCTTCGCGTCTGGACGCTGGCGTCGCGCGGACCCGCCTGCCCGTCGGGGTGGGGTTGCGATGCTCAGGACAGCGGCCCGACGCCCAACCACCGACCGGAACCCCTCCGTTCCGGTCGGTGTCGTCTGGGCCCCGTCGCGGCGCCGCCGAGTCGGCCACCGTGCGGCCCTGGTGGCCGGGCCGTCGGAGAGTTCACCGCGCCTCGTCGATCCGGCCGCGCGGCGGCCTCTCGGATTCGACTTTGCGGGCTGTCGCCGGCGCTCGGCCGCCGTGTCGATCGGCGGCTCTGTCTCGCGCTCGCGCTCGGGCACGCTCGCAAACGCGCCCGCGGTCCGCTAGACCAAGGGCACTGCCCGGTGAGCGCGACCCTCCGTCGCTCGGCTCCCGGCGCGCCGCCCATGCCCACCCCAGATTCCGCTCTGAGCTTCCAGTCGACGCGCAACGACGACGCGCGCCCGGCCACCAAGATCGTCGCCACGATCGGTCCCGCGTCCGAGGATCGGATCATCGCGCTGCTCGACGCCGGCATGGCGGTGGCGCGCATCAACTTCAGCCACGGAACCGACGAGGACCACCGTCGTCGCGTCGAGAAGGTGCGCACGGCCGCGCGCCTGCGCGGCATGGCCGTCGGCATCCTCGCCGACATCCAGGGGCCGAAGATGCGCCTGGGGCAGCTCGCGGGCGGCGAAGCGCGGCTGCAGACGGGTCAGATCGTGCGCCTCGTCGAGGGCGCGAAGTCCACGGATCCGGCCGTGATTCCGCTGAATTTCTCGGGCTTCCGCAGCACCGTGAAGCCGCAGCACCGGGTGCTGCTCGCCGACGCCGCGGTCGAGCTGGTGATCACCGCCGTCGAGTCCGACGCGCTCGTCGCGCGGGTGCAGCGCGCCGGTTTCATCGCCGACCGCAAGGGCGTCCACTTCCCCGATTCGCTGCTCACCGCCGAGCTGCCCACCGCTCAGGACCGCAAGCACATCTCGCTGTCGCAAGAGCTGGGCATCGATTTCCTCGGCGTTTCCTTCGTGTCGCGCGCCGCCGACCTCGAGCGCATCCGCGACCTGGCGCCCAACATGCTGCTCGTCGCCAAGATCGAGCGCCGTGCGGCCCTCGACGATCTCAAGGGCATCCTGGAGGCCAGCGACGGCGTGATGGTCGCGCGCGGCGACCTCGGCGTCGAAGTGAACCTCGAATACCTGCCGCTGGTGCAGAAGCATCTGATCGCGGAGTCGGTGAAGGCCGGCAAGTTCGTGATCACCGCGACCGAGATGCTCGAGTCGATGGTGCACGCCTCGCGGCCGACGCGCGCGGAGGTCACCGATGTCGCCAACGCCGTGCTCGACGGCACCGACGCGGTGATGCTCTCGGCGGAAACCGCGGTGGGGGAGTACCCCGTCGAGGCGGTGCGCGCCATGGCCCGCATCGCGCGCGCGGTCGAGACCTCGACGCGCTACCAGGAGGTCTCGCGCGTTTCGTTCCGCCAGAACGAGCCGACCTTCTCCAACGCCACGGCGCTCGCCGCGGCCCAGGCGGCCGAAGCGCTGAAGATCGGCAAGATCATCTGCTTCACCGAGACCGGCAACACCGTGCGCCTGCTCTCGCGCTACCGCGTTGCGGGCGAGATCATCGCGCTGACGCCGAGCGAGCGCACGCTGCACGCGATGACCGTGCTCAGCCACGTCCGGCCGATCCTGTGCGCGCGTGAAACGAGCCTCGAGGACATGCTCCACGAGGCGCAGATCGCGCTGCTCGAGAGCGGTTCGTGCGTCAACGGCGAAGAGGTGATCTTCGTCGCCGGCGTGCCGCCGGGCGTAGCCCGCTCGACGAACGTGATGAAGCTGCACCGCATCGGAGAGCAGACGCGCTTCCAGTGACGGCGCGAGGTCGCGCACCGAGAACTCGCGCGCCGGGAAATTGCGCGCCACGAACTCCACTTCTTCCATTGACGCGCGGGGCGAGTGCGTATCTCCTATCGCGCCCCCCGCCGCGATGATCGACCTCTCCCCGCTTGCCATCTGGCGTCGAAGCGCCTTCAGCCGCGTCGTCGACGCCGAGCGGCGCATGCGCCAGAGCGCGGCGGCGACCGCGCGCGTCGTGTGCGTCGCGAGCGGCAAGGGCGGCACGGGAAAGAGCGTCGTCGCCACGAACCTCGCCGTTCTGCGCGCCCAGCGCGGAGAACGCGTCCTGCTGATCGATTTCGACGCCGGGCTGGCGAACGACCACCTGCTGCTGGGTCTGGCTCCGACCTTCGACCTCGGCCACGTGGTCGAGGGCCGCGCCACGGTCGCCGACGCCATGGTCGAGGGCCCGGCCGGACTCCGCCTGCTCTCGGGGGGAGTCGGCCGCCACGTGCTAGCGCACCCGACGCGGCGCGAGTTCGAGCGCCTGCTCAAGGCGCTGCGGCCGCTCGAGGACGAGTTCGACCTGATCGTGATCGACCACGGCGCCGGGATCGGCTACACGACGGTCACGCACCTGTGCGCCGCGACGACGCTGCTCCTCGTCACGGGCCATGAAGTGACCGCGCTCTCGGACGCCTACGCGCTCTACAAGCGCGCCTGCATGGTCAATCCGCAGCTGCAGGTCGGCGTCGTCTTCAACAAGACGCCGGACGCCGAGACAGGGGACTCCGCCTGGGAGCGCCTGCGCGGCGTGTGCCGCAAGTTCCTCGGCCGCCAGCCCGAGCTCGTGGGCCACGTGCCGGCGGATCTGGCCGTTTCGCGCAGCATCGACCTGCGCGCGCCGGTGTCGCTCGTGGACCCCGAGTCGCTCGCCGCCCAGGCGCTGGCGCGGGTCGCGCGCTGGCCGCAGCTCGAAACCGCCCGCTCCGTGCAGCCGTTCTTCGAACGCGCGCTCAAAGCGCTCCACTAGCTCGGCTTCAGCAAAGCGCTCCTGTAGCAGGAACTCTTGCGCCGGCGAAGGGACCGGTGACTCGCGCCTCGGCCTAGGATAAGCCGCGTTGGCGACGCGCGGCGGCGCGAGAGGGTGCAGGATGCAACGATTCACGACACGGCAGTGGCGGCGTTGGCTCAGCCGAGGCGCCGGAGTGTTCGCCGGAGTCTTCGTGGGCGGCGGAGCGTTGCTCGCGGCGCTCCTCGACGTGCCGCTCGCGCCGGACGGGCGGCGCGGCTTCGGTGCGCAGACCCCGGTGAGCCAAGTGCTCGCGGTCGTGCGTTCGAACGCCGAGCCCGAGCGCGCGTTCCGGAGCGAGCTGGACAACCTCGCCTCGGAGATCAAGGTGCTGACGGCGCTCGTGCGGCAGCAGTACGAGCAGGCAAAGTACTTCGACGTGCTCGAGCTGCAGGAGGATCACGGGCTCGACGTGCTGCACGCGCGCTTCGCCGTGCTCGACGCCGACCCGCTCCAGATGCTGTCGAACGGCGGGCCGAAGGCGCGCGCGCTGGCGGCGATGATGCTCGACACGCGCTTCCGCGTGCGCGCACAGGTGCTGGACGGCGTCGAGTTGGAGCTGCGCGAGCTGGAAAACGGCCTGCGCGTGCTGCGCGCGGCGACCGATGGGTACGTGGTGCTGTCCCAGGGCGAGATGAGCAACATCACGACGCGCATCGACGTGTCGGCGAGTGTGCTGCGCGCCGTGCGCAACGACCTGCGCGCGTTGAGGGAGCAGAGCGGGCCGACCGAGGTCGACCCGGCGCTGCTGGATCGAATCCTCGAAGCGTTGAAGGCGTCCGAGGGCGAGGGCGTGAAGCGCGCGCTGATCGACCGCGAGCGGGAGCAGGCGCGCAAGCTGCAGGCGCTGATGGCTTCGGCGCTGTTCACGATGCGCTTGCGGCCGCAGGTCGAGCCCACGTTGCTGTGGCGCGTCGGGATCCTCGAGGCGGCGCGCAGGCTCGTCGAGGAGGCCGAGGCCACGCTGCCCGAACACGACGCGAAGGCGCCGCCCGATCCCAAGCTCGCCGAGCTCTCCAAATCCGACCGCATCCGGCGCGCGGGCTACCTCGCGCTGCAGGCGATGCAGCAGGATCCGCTCGACGAGGACGGCGCCTGGCTCGTCGCGCACGCGGCCGAGTTCCAGTACGGCCTGCTCGAATCGCGCCCGTGGTACGACCGCTACCTCGCGCTGCGCCGCATCCGCTTCCACGACCACCGCACCTACGCGGATCGGAGGCTGTCGACGCGCGAGCTCGAAGCGCTCGAAGCCGTGCAGCGCGAGATCGTCCCCGGCCAGCCGCGCCAGCGCGGGCTGTGAGGCGCGCGAGACTGGGTGTTTGAACACCTCTCCGCGCTCGCCGTGCGCGCGGGCGGGGGCGGCGAAGGCAGCGGTTATGCTGTTCGGTCGCGGAAGTCCGGACGGATGCTCGTCCGCTTCGCCGCAGCCCCCGAGCCGATGACCCAGTCCGCCTTGCAGCCCACCCCGCCGTTCCTCATCGAGGCCGCCCGCACACGGGCGGGCGACGACCCGATTTTCGCGCTGAATGCGATGGCGCAGAAGCGCGCGCGCGCCGGGGAGCACGTTGTGAACGCGACGCTCGGCGCGCTGATGGACGACGAGGGCAAGCTGGCGGTGATGAGGACCGTGTTCGAGGCGTTCGCGGCCGTCGATCCGCAGCGCGCGGCGGGGTACGCGCCGATCGCGGGCGAGAAAGGCTTCCTCGACGCGGTGGTCGCCGACTTGTTCGCCGAGCGGAGCCTCGCCAAGTTCGCGGTCGCCGCGGCGACGCCGGGCGGCACCGGCGCGCTGCACCATGCGATCGTCAACTTCCTCGAGCCCGGCCAGGCGCTGCTCGCGCCGGAGTTCTACTGGAGCCCGTACAAGACGCTCGCCGACCACACGCGGCGGCGGGTGGAGACCTTCGCGATGTTCGACGCGTCGCGGCGCTTCGACTGCGCGGCGTTCGAACGCGCGCTCGAGGGACAAGTGCGAGCGCAGGGCCGCGCGCTCGTGCTGCTCAACACGCCGTGCAACAACCCGACGGGCTATTCGCTCGACGGCCGCGAGTGGTCGGACGTCTCGCGCATCGTGCGCGCCGCGTCGCGCCGCGCGCCCGTCGCCTTGCTCGTCGATCACGCCTACGCGAAGTTCGGCGGGCCGAACTCCGAGCGCTGGATCGAGCACGCGAGCGAGATCGCCGGCGACGCCCTGCTCCTGGTCGCATGGACCGCGTCGAAGTCGTTCGCGCAATACGGCGCGCGCGTCGGGGCGCTGGTCGCCGTGCACCCGGACGAAGCGGAGCGCCAGCGCATCGCCAACGCGCTCAGCTACTCGTGCCGCGGAACGTGGTCGAACTGCAACCACGCGGGCCAGCTCGCCATCGGCCGCTTGCTCGCGGATTCCGAGCTGCGCGCGCGCGCCGACGCTGAGCGCGCCGTGCTGCGCGCGCTGCTCGATCAGCGCGTGGCGGCCTTCAACGCCGCCGCCGGCGCCGCGGGCATCGACTATCCCCGCTACGAAGGCGGGTTCTTCGTCAGCGCGTTCGCGCCGCGTCCCGACGCCGCGGCCGAGCGCATGCGCGAACGCGGCGTGTTCGTCGTGCCGATCGCCGGCGCGCTGCGCATCGCCCTGTGCTCGACGCCGGCGCGCGACGTGCCGAAGCTCGTGCAGGCGCTCTCCGAAGGTCTGAAGGCCGCGAGTTCGTGAGTTTTCCGCCCATGCACGCAAGCGCCCACGTCGAACGCAACGCCGGAGGTTGGGAACTCGAGCACCGCTACGGTCCGCACGTGCACCTGCTCGACAACCTGTACTTGTTGACGGCGCTCTCGCGTTTGTGCGGCAAGCGCATTCGACACCCCGAGCTCACGGCGACGCTGCGGCGCGTGTACCAGATCATGCTCGCGAACGTCGCGGGGCACGATCTGCCGCGCGTCGAGATCGAAGAGCCGACCCGCATGAGCGACGCTCATCCGCGCGAGGGCGTGTACCGCGGACCCGTGATCGATCCGGGGACGAAGGTCGTGATCGTCGACATCATCCGCGCGGGCATCGTGCCGTCGCAGGTGTGCTTCGAGATGCTCACGGCGGTGCTGCCCGAGGAGAACGTGCGCCTCGACCACCTCACCATGGCGCGCAAGTCCGATGCGCAGGGCCACGTGATCGGCGTGGACCTCTCGGGCTCCAAGATCGGCGGCTCGGTCGATGGCGCGATCCTGCTGATGCCCGATCCGATGGGCGCGACCGGCGCCACGACCATCCGCGCCGTGCAGCACTACCGCGAGCACTTCGGCAAGCCCGCGCGCATCGTCGCGATGCCGATGATCGCGACGCCCGAGTACCTGCGCGCCGTGCTCGGCGCCTTCGACGACCTCGTGGTCTACGCGGCGCGCCTCGACCGCGGACTCTCGCCGGCGGACGTGCTCGCGACGCTGCCCGGCGAGCGCTGGTCCGAGGAGCGCGGCCTCAACGAGCACGGCTACATCGTTCCGGGGGCCGGCGGCATGGGCGAAGTGCTCAACAACGCCTGGTGCTGAACCGGCGGCGTCGCGCGAGCCGGACGCCGAAACGAAGCGCGCGCCCGGCGAGCGGAGCTCGGACCGGGCGCGCGCAGAGACTTCGGAGCTGAATCAGGCCGTTTGCGACCCGCTCACGCCGCGCGTGCGCAGAAGCACGACGCGCGAAGCTCGATGTCCGCTCGTTTCCAGGCCTTTTCGAGCGCCTTCTCGAACTCCTTCGCGAACTCGGCGCGGCCCGTGCGGCGCAGGCACTCGGCGAGGCCGTGCAGCGACCATCCGTTGTTCGGATGGCGCTCGAGATCCCGGCGGTAGACCGCTTCGGCCTCTTCGAAGCGGCCTTGTTCGACGAGCAGCGCGCCGAGGGCGTGGCGCGCAGGCTGGACCCAGCCCCACGGTTCGTCGTAGCGCAGCGCGTCGTCGCGCCGTACCGCTTCGCGCAAGTGGGTGAAGGCCGTGTCGAAGTTGCCGCGGCGGTACTCGACTTCGCCCGCGACCATCTCGCGCGCCACGTCGAGGATCGAGCGCAGCGAGTTGTTGCCCATCGTGTACGCCTCGGGGACCTTCTCGCACGCGCTCTCGAACAGCGCTTGCTCGGCCGCCGCCTCGTCCACCCGGCCGAGCGACGCGAACGACAGCGCGCGGGCATAGCGCCACATCGCGGTCGCCGCGACGCGCGTCTCGGGCGGTTGCGGCTCGCGCAGCATCTCCTCCCACAGGCCGAAGCGCACCATCACGTGGTACGGCGAGCCGAGGAAGCCCTCGACGTACTGCGCCAGCGCGTCGACGACCTCCGCGGGCAGTTGCTCCACGGTTTCGCGCGCGGCTTTCAGCGCGACTTCGCGCTGGCCGTCGAACATCGCCGACCACATCAGGAAGTGGTAGTTGTGCGCGCGATAGATCGCGTAGAAGCCCCCTGCGCCGTGGCGCTCGACGCGGCGGCGGTCGACCACCGTGGCGCGCGCGTTCGCGTCGACGGCGTCCGCGTAGCGGCCCACGCGGATGAAGATGTGCGAGGGCATGTGCACGAGGTGGCTCGAGCCCGGAACGCGCGCTTGCAGGCGCTCCGCGGCGGGGACCGCCTTTTCCGGCGTGCGCGAAGCCTCCATCGTGTGGATGTAGTAGTGCGTCGCGCCCGGATGGTCGGGCTGGCGCGCGAGCACCGTCTCGAGCGTCGCGATCACTTCGGGGGTCTCGGGCCGCGGCTCGCCCTCGGCGCTCCACAGATCCCACGGCCGCAGATCCATCAACGCTTCGGCGAACAGCGCGCCGACATCGTCGTCGTTCGGGTGCTTGCGCCACACTTCGCGCATCGCGGCGGCGTAAGCGCGGTCGAGGTCGGCGCGATCGTCCGGCGGCGGCCACGCGTAACGGGTGGCGAGCGCTTCGATGAGATCGCGCTCGACGGGCGTGACGCCCGCGACGAGCGCCAGGGCGCGCTCGGTGGCTTCGTGCGCTTCGCGCGACGCCGCCTCGTCCATCGAGGTGTTGTTGATGTGCGGGCCGTGCGCGTAGGCGTACCCCCAGTGCGCCATCGCGCAGTTGGGGTCGGCCTCAGCCGCCTTTGCGAAGCTCAGCCGCGCGACCTCCTGGTCGAAGCCGAAGCACAGTACGAGGCCTTGGTCGAACCAGCGCTGCGCTTGTTCGGATCCGGTCGTGACGGGACGGTGGAAGCGGCCGAGCTCGGCTTGGCTCCAGGGACGGTCCGCGTCGAGGGAAGCGCAGCCGGCGAAGCTCGCCAGCGCAAGCGCGCATGTCAGTCGAAGTAGTTTCATGGCAGTTTTTCCGGTGCAAGATCGCACAGGCCCTCCGTGGCGTGCTCCGCGCGCGCCGGCTGCCACGAATTCGCCGTGCGAATTATTCGAGGCGGCGCAGCTTCGTGACGCGGCCGAGGTAGTTCCAATCGACGACGTAGATGTCGCCGTTCGGCGCGAGGCGCGCCGAGTGCGGCGAGAGGAACTGGCCGTCCTTCCAGCCTTCGAGCGGGACGCCGTTCTGCGCGCGCTTCGACTCGTCGGGGTTGTCGCCGAGGTGCGCGATGAGCTTGTTCTGCGCGTCGAACAGCGTGATGCGTCCGGCGAGGTCGGCGACGACGAGCTCGCCGTTCGAACGGTGCGCGCTGCAGGGCCGGCGCAGCTCGCCGACCGGCTCGCGCGCCTGCTTGCCCTCGAGGTCGAAGAACTGCAGGCGGTGGTTCTCGCGGTCGGCGACGACGAGGCGCGGCTGGTCGTCGACGAGCTCCAGCCACAGGCCGTGCGGCGTCGCGAGCTTGCCGACCTCGCTGCCCGGACCGCCGAAGGAGCGCACGTACTTGCGCTGGGCGTCGAAGACGTGGATCCACGACCGGCCGTAGCCGTCGGCGACGACGAGCTGTCCGTCGGGCGCCACGACGACGCTCGTCGGCGCCCACTGGTTCGGCTGCTCGTACTTGCCGCTCTCCATCGGGCACGGCAGCGTCCACAGGATCTCGCCGTCGAGCGTGGTCTTCAGCACCTCGCGCCGGCCGATGTGCGCGAGGTAGAGGAACTCCTTTTCACCCTCGGCGGCGATCCACATGCCGTGCACGCCGCCGGCGAGTTCCTTGCCCCAGCTCTTGACGAACGTGCCGTCCGCGTCGAACACGATCACCGCGTTCTCGGTGTCGGTGTTGACATACACGCGTCCGGCGCGGTCGAGCAGCACGCTGCCGTGGGTGTTGCCCAATTTCATCCCTTCGGGGAGCTGGCCCCAGCCCCTGACCCACTCGAAGCGATGCGCCCCTTCTCCGAGGATCACCGGCTCGGCCTGTTCGCCGCCCGGCTTGTCCCCGAGCGCGGCGAGGCCGAACAACGCGAGGCAGGCGAGCGCGAGCGGCGCGCGGAGCTGCACGGAGTCGCGGAGAGAACGAGGGGCACGGTCGGAGCGGGGGACGGAGCGATGGGCAGTGGGGGACATGGCGCCGAGGGTACCTCCGCGGACCACGCGCGGCGAGGCGGCTCGAGTTCGCCTTCGCGTTCCCCGTCGCACTCCGTGCACCGCCGCCTCGACGCGCTCGCGCGCGACCGCTCGGCCCAGTTGCTGGAGCGGGTGCGAGCGGTGCTCGGTCCCCGCGCCCGGCGCTCCGCGGACAGCCTCGACTTCGTGCAGGAGGCCTGGGCCGAGTTCCTGGTCTCGCCCGAGGCGCAGCAGGCGTTCGACGAGGACGGCCTCGTTCGCCGCCTCTGCGCCATCGCGCGCAACAACGCTCGCGACGCCGCGCGCCGGAGCACGCCGGCGCACTTCGAGTCCGTGCTGGGCGAGGGATTCGACGGCGACGCGCTCGCGGAGTCGCAACGCTCGCCTTCCTCGATCGTCGCCCACGCGGAGCAACTTCGCGGACTCGTCTCGCAGACCCGCGGCCTCGCGCCGGAGCTGCGCGAAGTGGTCGAGATGCGCTGCCTCGACGGGCTGACCTTTGCGCAGATCGCGCAGCGCTCGGGCCGCCACGAAGACACGGTGCGCAAGGCGTACTACCGCGCGGTCGTGCTGCTCTCGCGGCGTTCCTGAGCTGCGAACGCCTGAAATCGTCGCTCCGCGCGGGGAGCCGCGCGATTTGAAGCGACAAGGCCGGTTCTTCGGCGCGGCCGAGCGCGACTCGCGCCGCCGAGCTAGTCTGGATCCGATGCGTCGACGCCTGGGCGGGCCGTGCGGCGAAGGGACGACTCGCATGCGGTGCTTTGTTTCCGCTCTCGCTTTGCTCCTGTCCGGCGCCACGCTCGCGCAGGCGCAGCACACGGTCGCGCTCGACCGTCACTCTCGGATGGCGAAGAACGCGGTCGCTGTCCGCCCCGGCGCGGAGCGCGGCGTCTTCGAGGTGCTCGACGCCGCGGGCGGCGACGCGTTCGTGCTTCGCTACTCGACGCAGGCGCCGAGCGGTTTCCAACTCGCGGGCGCGCCCGGCGCCGAAGTGCTCGCGACGCGCGGGGTGATCGTCGACATCGCGCGTCTCGAGCCCTTCGTCTACCTCGCGAGCTTTCGCGGCGGACTGGAAGCCTACGATCGCTCGAGCGGGCCGCCGTGGACGAGCTGCGGCGTCGATCCGGCCGCGCCGCGCGATTGTTCGAGTGCGAGTGCGCCGTGCTGGGCTCCGCCCGAGGATCACGACGTGCGCTGCGTCGCGGCCGCCGACGTCGGCGGCGCGCGCGTCGTCGTCGTCGGGACGGAGAACCGTCGCGTGCAGCAGTTCGACGAACCGACCGGCGGGTCCCTGTTCGTGCTGCGCCACGATGCGCCGCTCGGCGTGTTCCAGCAGCTCTTCGAAGTCGACCTCGGGCGTCCGGTGCTCAGCGTCGCGGCGTGGAGTTCGTTTCCTTCGACGGGTGTGCTCGCGACGGCCGACCTGAGCGTCCTCGTCGGCGCGCACGCCGCGCAGCTCGCGGGGAATCCGGCCGCGCTGCAGCGCTTCGACTTCGACCTCCAGGGCGCGACGTGCTCGCTCGTCCTGCGTCAAGGCTGGACGACCACGCGCTGCAGCGGAGCGCCGAAGAACATGGTCGTGCGAGACCTCGCACTCGACCTCGAGCATCGGCGCGCCTTCGTTGCGGCGCACTGGGACGGCGTGTGGGGCTTCGACATCGACCCGAACTCGAGCGCGTCCTCGGCCGCGTTTCCCTCCCAGGTCTGCTTCGGTCTCTCCCCGCTTCCGGGCACGTTCGAGCCGGTTGCCGGCGGAGCGTGCGAAGCGTGTCCGAGCGCCGACTGGCCGTTGCGCGTCTGGGCCGATGCGGGGCTCGCGGCGGGCTGCGATCTCGGCTGCGAGCCGGGCGCGCCCGCGACGACTTGCGGCGCCGTCGAAGTGCGCGCGCTGACGGCGTTCGCGACCTGCGTGGCGCTCGCGCCGCTCGAAGGCGTCGCGGACGAGCAGCACCTCGCGATCGGCTGGGGCTCCGATCGGATGCTCGCGTTCAACACGGTCGGGCAGTTCGCCGAGATCACGCGCGAGCGCTCGTACTTGGATCCGAGCGGCGCCGACGAGCCGGCGAACGCGAGCTGTGGCGCGGGCTTCAGCGGCCTCGACGTGCAGCGCCTCCACCACGGCGCGCCGCTTCACGTGTCCGCGCTCGGCGGGCTCGCGGCGCCGCAGGCTCGCACCGAACTCCCGACCTATCCGATGGCGCTCGATGCGGCGCGCGGGCCGGGCGGCGAGCTGTTCGTGTTCGTGTGCGAGTACTTGATCGCGACGCGCGCCTACCGCCTGCAACCCGCACCCGGCGCTTCGTGCGCGCGCACCCACGAGTTGCAACTCGACGGCGCGTGGGGGCCCGGGCCGCCGGGACATATCCCCGGGCTCGCGGTGCTCGGCCTCGCCGCGGGAACGGTTCCGAGCCCGAGCGCGCCCCTCGACATGCTGTACGCGACCACGGAGTCGAGCCTCGTCGCGTTCTGGCTCGATCCTTCGAATCCGAGGCCTCTTTCGCGGCCCAAGGCGACGAGCGGAGTGGTGCACGCGAGCAACCCGCTGGCGCCGTACTTCGTGCGCAAGGCCTGCATCCGTCTCGCCGCCGCCTTCGAGCAAGGCGCTTCGGGCCTCGGCGCGCGGCTCGTGGCCGCCACCGACAAGGGGCGCGCGAGCTCGCAGAACAGCGGCGGAATCCGCGTCTTCGAGCTGTCCGAGCCCGACGCTCCGAGCGCGTCGGACGAGCCGCGCACGGAGCTCGCGCGCGAAGGCCAGGGCTACTCGGTCGCGCTCGCGTTGGGGCTCGCCGACTCGCAGCCGCCGCCGCCCACCGCGCAGCGCGAGCGCTACCTGTACGCGCCGTACCGCGACGGACTGCCGGGGCGGAACACCGGCGTGAAAGTCTGGTCGCTCGGCACCGCGGACGCGCCGCGCGATCCGGGCCCGGCGCCGAGCCTTCCGTGGGGACCGCACGACAACCGCGTGCGACTGATCGGAGAGTACACGCCGCCCAACGGCGCGCTGCTCACGCTCGACTCCATCGCCGTGTTGCAGGACGCCTCGCCGTCGACGCAGGTTGTGTACGTGCTCTACGGAGCCGCGGTCGGCGCGCAGGGTCCGCTCGGGTTGCTCGCACTTCGAGTGCGCCGGGCGCCCTCGGCGTCGCCGAGCGCCACCGAGTTGCGCCTCGTCCCGCTCGGCCCCGGCAACGCGGCCGTTGGCTCGGCTTGGCGCGGACAGTACGACGCCGACGGGGTTTGCGATCGGAACGGAGGCGGATTCACGCGCGACTACTACCCGTCCGGTCTCGCCGTGGACGCGACGCGCCGGCGCATCTGGTGCGCGTGGGCCGGAGTGCTCGCGATGTATGGCTACGACGCGAGCGGTCCGCTCGCGTTCGTGCCCCAGTTGCTCGACGCGCGCGACTTCTCGGCCACGCCCGGCGCCTACGGCATGACCCGCTGGTTCACGAGCATCGCCGCGGGTCCGGTGCGCGCGGGCGAGCTGTTCGTGTACGTGTCGATCGCGAGCGACGGTCTCGGAATCCTGAGCGTGGGCCCCGAAGCGGCGCCCAACGCCTTCGGCGCGCTGCAGGTGCAAACGTTGCCCTGGCAGTCGACCTGGGTCGAAGTCGATCGGCGCGATCCCTCGGGCAACACGCTGTTCGTCGGCCAGGGAAGCGCGGGCGTCGATTGGCGCCGGCTCTGCTGGCCCGCGGCCGGCAACTGAGTTGGGCGCGGCGGAAGGCCTCGCAAGAAACGAAAGAAGGCGGCGCGTTGCGAGACGCGCCGCCCGTTCAGCCCGGCAAGTGCAATCGAAGGGCCGCTGCGGGCCGCGGGTGGAGAGTGTCCCGCGGCCCGGCGGCGTCGATCAGGGCTGGTACCAGGACCAACCGAGGTAGCGCGGGCTGAGGTCGCAGCGGTACTTGTTCACCCGCAGCTTGTAGGCGCCGCTCACGGTCGGCGTGAACTCGACGATCTCGTAGGTGTTGTCCCAGCTCGAGGAGCTGGCGACCGTCGTTCCGGCCGAGTTCACCACGCGCAGGTCGAGGTCCGCCGAGGGCTTCGAACCGTAGCTGGCGTACGCCGGATCGTTGTCCCACGCGATCACGACGCGGACCTTGCGCCCCGCCGTCAGGTTCATCGTGGTCATGTCGACGTTCGCGGCCGACGTGCAGCTGTAGCCGACGCCGCCCCAGTTGCCGAGGATGCGCCGCGTCACCAGGTCGGCGTTGTAGGCCACGATCCCGCCGGCGCCGTCGACCTCCGAGAGCCGCGTCGCACCTTCGATGTTGTGCGTCGCGGTCGCCATCAAGATCGCCTTCACCGACTCGGGCCACGAAGCGAGCGCCGCGTTGCGCTGGATCATCAGCGCCGCCGTGCCCGTCACCATCGGCGCGGCGAAGCTCGTGCCGCTGTTCGTGTAGCTCACCCACGTGCCGCCGGTGCTCGTGGTCGTGATGGAGGTGCCCGGCGCCGACACTTCCGGCTTCTCGCGGTCGCCGAACTGCGAGGTCGGGTCCTTCCAGCTCGAGCAGGTGCTCATCGTGTCGCCGGCCCACGACACCGTGCCGGCGTCGTTGAAGTTGCCGACCGCGATCACGTTGTAGGCGAGGCCCGGGCTCGTCACGTTGCCCTCGAAGCCGCAGCCCGAGCCGCGGTTGCCCGCCGACTTGACCACCGTGCGCGCGCGGTTCATCACCATCGTGTCGTAGAAGCGGTCGTTCGCGCCGAGCGCGAGGTTCGTGTTCGAACCCCAGCTCAGGTTCAGCGCGCGCGCGCCCCAGTCCGCGGCCGCCGTCGAGCGGTTCTGCAATTGGCCGCCGTCGCCGCTGCACGAGCCGCCGGCCCACAGCGTGGCGGCGGGAGCGATGCCGCGGATGCTCGAGTGCGTGCTGCGCAGGATGCCCGCGACGCCCGTCGAGTGGCTGCTCGCGCTGCCGCACACGAACGAGCCGTCCTGCACGGTCCCCGAGAGGTACGGATTCGCCGTCGCGATGCGGCCGCCGACTTCGATCTGCGCGATGCGCACGCCGAAGCCCGTGATGCCGAGGCTGTTGACGATGTGCGCGTTGATCGTCTGGCGCGCGACGCTCAGGTCTTCCTCCTGGTCCTCCGAGAGGTAGAGCCGATCGACGTCCTCGCGCTGCGCGAGCTCGCGGAGCTCCGCGGGGGTCATCGAAGCGTGCACGACCGGCGCGTACATGTCGGCGAGGTGCTCGATGCCCGAGGCGTCGAGCAGCGCGCGCAACGGCGCCACGACTTCGCCGATCAGGCTGGCGCGCGCGAAGTCCATGCCTTCGAAGTACGCCGTGGCGGTGTCTTCGTCGGCCAGCAGGATCTCGCCCTCCTCGGGCGCGAGGCGTTCGAAGGCGTCGACTTGCGGTTCGCGCAGCCAGATCGCGACCTTCACGAGCTGGTCCTCGCCCACGAGCGCGAGCATGTCCGCGAGCCGCGGGTCGAACTTGCCGAAGCGCGCGGCGTGCGCGGTCTGCTCTTCGACTTCGAAGGCGACGAGGTCCGCCTCGAGGCCGCGTTCGTCGAACACGACCTGGTGGATCTCGCCCGTGGTTTCGTCGAGCACCTTGAAGCACTCGGCGGCGCGGCCGGCGAGCGGGAACTTCGCCTGGGTGGCGCCGAGCAGGCTCAGCTTCGCGGGCGCGACGCCGAGGCGTTGCGCGAGCACCGAGACGGCTCGCTCGGACTCGGCGGAGCGGGTGGAGCGACCTTCGGCGGCGTCCTGGGCGCCGCCGACGGCGGAGAGCGCCAGCGCCGCGAAGGCGATGGCGAGATGGCGTTGGATCGATTGAGAATTCATGGCGTCGATGGAGTTCGAATTGAAGAAGAAGAGGGATTCCCTTGCGGGTGAGTCCGAGCCCCTCGCTCGGCTCGCGAGCCCCAGCGCGCGGACTGCGCAGAAGCGGAAGGCAAACTGCGGAAAAGCGCGTAGAGGGCCGCCGTGGGCGCGCGCAAGCGTTTGTGGCAGAGTGACTTGCGACTCCACTCGCGGACTCGCCGCGAGCTGGCCACGCGCCCCGGCGTCGAGTTCCGCCGCCGCCCGAGCGAGGTCGCGGGAACGCCCGCGGAGCGCACGACTCTCATTCCGCGCGAACCCGATGAACTACCTGCCGCACACGCTCCTGGCTCTGATCCTGGCCCTCGGTTGCGCTGCGCCGAAGCCGCGCGCCGCCGCGTCGGACGACGTGAGAGCCGTCGAGATCGGCGCGCTCGCGCCGCTGCACGTCTTCGGCGACGTGTACCTCTCGGGCCAGCCGACCGAAGCCGACCTCGCCGCGCTTCGCGAGCGCGGAGTGCGCGCGGTGCTGAACATGCGCCACGCGAAGGAGAACAAGAGCTTCGACGAGCGCGCGACGGTCGAGAAGCTCGGCATGCGCTACATCCACGTGCCCTGGTCGGGGCCGGAGCAGCTGACCGATGAAGTGTTCGACGAGCACCGCGAAGTGTTGAACACGTTGCGCGAGCCGTTGCTCGTGCACTGCGCGTCGGCGAACCGCGTGGGGGCGGTCTGGATCGCGTGGCGCGCGCTCGACGGCGGCGTGGAGGTCGACCAAGCCGTGGCCGAGGCCAAGCGCATCGGCCTCACCTCGACCGCCCTCGAAGGCAAGGCGCGGGATTACGTCGCGCGTCGAAAGCGCTGAGGAAACGAAAGACGGCCATGGGCAACACGCGAAACCCGAGGGTGCAAGTTGCGCTGCTGGCCGTCGGACTTTGCGTCGGCAGCGCCGCGTGCGGGAGCGCGCCGGTGAGAAGCGCGGAGAGCTTGCGCGAGCAGGCGTCGGCGCCGCTGCACGACGCATCGAGGTCGCGATCGGCGGACCCGGCGAGCGAACGCACGGCCACGGCGCCGCACACGCGCCCCTGGACGCTCGAAGCGGTGCTGGAGCGCATCGCGAGTGCGTCGCCGACCGTTGCGCGCGCTCAGCTTCGCATCGAAGAAGCTCGCGCGGCCGTTGGAGAGGCGCGGGCGAGCTACTGGCCCGAGCTGTCGCTCAACTTCAACTACGTCGCGACCGACGAGCCCGCGCAGGCCTTCGCGCTGCTGCTGAACCAGGAGCGCTTGAATTTCGGGCCGGGGTTCGACGCGACGCCGGGGACGATCGACAACTGGCGCGAGGAAGTGCGCCTCGACTGGGCGCTGTTCGCGCCGGGACGCGCGCAGCAACGCGCCGCGGCCCGCGAGGGCGAGCAAGCGGCGAGCTTGTTCGGCGCGGCGATCGAGAGCCGGCTCCTGAACGCCGGCGTGCAAGCGTGGCTCGGGCTGCGCGCGGCGCTCGAGCTCGAGCGCGTCGCGTGGAGCAGCGTCGAGGCGGTCGAGCAGCGCGCGGGAGTGACGCGCAAGCGCTTCGACGAAGGCGCCGCGCTTCGAGCCGACGTGCTGCGGCTCGAAGTGCGCTCCGCCGCAGCCCGCGACGAAGCCGCGCGGGCGCAGCGCGACGTCGAGCGGGCGCGCAACGCGCTCGCGGCGCTCATGGACGTGCGCTCGGAAGAGCTGGTCGAGCTCGATCCGGCGGAGGTGCGCGTTGGAGAACGCCTCGAAGGCGAACTCGACGCCCTGCTCGAACGCGCGGCGCGCGAGCGCTCGGACCTCGCCGGACTCGCGCACCGCGCGCGGCTCGAGGGCTATTCGCGGCAGGCGAACGAAGCCGAACGGCTGCCCGTGCTCGGGTTGTTCGCGTCGTACGCGATCGACAACCAGGACCTCCGCGTCGACACGGACTTCGACAAATACGTGGTCGGTGTCGGCCTGCGCCTGCCGCTTTCGGCGCGCACGGCGCCGCGCATCGACGGTGCGCGAGCGCGCGAACGCGGCGCGCTGCTCGAGCTCCGCTCGCTGGCGCTCGACATCGAGCGCGAAGTGCGCGACGCGTGGTCCGACCAGAGCGCCGCGCGGCAGACGCTCGAGCTCTCCGAAGCCGCCGTCGCAGCCGCGGAGGAGGCTTTCCGCGTCCTCTCGCTCGCGCAGGACTCCGGCGGCGCGACGGTGACCGATGTTCTCGAGGCGCAAGATGCGCTGAACCGCGCGCGCGTTCGGCGCGTGGCGGCCGGCGCCGGTGTCCAGCTCGCGCGAGCGCGGCTCGTCGCGGCGATCGGAGGCGTGCGATGAATCAGCAGCGAGAAACAGGGCCTGTGTGGAATCGGATCCTCGTCGGCGTGCTGTTCGCAGGGCTCGTGCTGGCGCTGCTCTGGTTCCAGGGGCTGATCTTCCGCCCAGAGCACGCGACGACGGCGGTTCCCGAACCGCCCGCGCTCGCCGAGCACGAGCGAGTGGCGCGTGTGGAGCTCCGCAAGCTGGCGCGCACGCAGTCGCAGCCGGGATTCGTCGAGGCGATCGACGCGGCGCACGTGTCCGCGCGCGTCATGGCGAACGTGCTCGCGGTGAACGCGCGCGAAGGCGACCGCGTCGACGCCGACGCCGTGCTGCTCCAGCTCGACGACCGCGATGCGAAGGCGCGGCTCGCGCAGGCGGTCGCAGGGCAAGACGCCGCGCAGGCGCAGGCGACGGCGGCGCAACTCGCCTTCGAGCGCGTGGAGCGGCTCAAGCTCGGAGCGGCGGCGACCGAGCAGGAGTGGGAGAGTGCGCGGGCGGCGCACGAGGGCGCCGTGGCCTCGCTCGAACGCGCGGCGCAGGGCGTGGCCGAAGCCCGCACGGCGCTCACTTGGTTCGAAGTTCGCGCGCCGTTCGCCGGCCGCGTGCTGGCGCGCCAGGTCGAGCCGGGACAACTCGCGGCGCCGGGCCAGCCGCTCCTCACGCTCTACCGCGACGAGCAGTTGCGAGTGACGGTCGCCGTTCCTCAGGAACTCGCCAGCCGCTTCGCGGTCGGAACGGAGTGCGAGCTCGAGTTCGACGGTGCGGCGGCGCGGCGCGGAACGGTCGCGCGCGTTCTGCCGGCGGCGGACGTATCGACGGGGGCGGTCACGCTGCACCTGGCGCTGGCCGACGTGAGCGGACTTCGGCCCGGACAGTTGGCGCGGCTCGAGGCGGTGGTCGGCGAGCGTGAAGCGCTGCTCGCACCCCAGGCCGCGGTCGAACGCATCGGCCAGATCGAGCGCGTTCGCGCCGTGAAGGACGGCCGCGTGACGCCGGTGGTCGTGCGCACCGGCAAGCGCCATGGCGAGTTCATCGAGGTCCTCAGCGGACTTCGCGCGGGCGAGGACGTGGTGATCCCGTGAACGCGCCAAAGCAAGCAGGGCTCGCGCACGCGTCGTGGACCACGCGGGTCGTCGACGCCTTTCTCGGCAGCAACTTCTCGGTGCTCCTGATCCTGATCTGCACCGGCCTCGGATTCGTCGCGTTGACGGCGACGCCGCGCGAAGAGGATCCGCAGATCGTCGTGCCGTTCATCGACGTGTTCGTCGAGGCCCCGGGCGCGAGCGCGCAGGAGACGCAGAAACTCGCGGCGGAACCGCTCGAACGGCTCTTGATGGAGATCCCCGGCGTCGAGCACGTCTACTCGATGACGTGGCCGGGCGAGTCGATGGTGACGGTGCGCTTCGAGGTCGGCGAAGACCGCGAGAAGGCGCTCGTCAACGTCTACAACAAGATCCAGTCGAACCAGGACCGCGTCCCGCCGCAGGTGGCGCGCTGGATCGTGAAGCCGGTGGAGATCGACGACGTGCCGATCCTCACCTTGACGCTCTACGGGGAGGACGCCGACGCGCCCGAGCTCGTGCGCTACGCCGACGAATGCGCGGCGAGGTTGCAGATCGTGCCGGAGGTGTCGCGCGTCGATGTGGTCGGCGGCGAGCGGCGCGTGGCGCGCGTGCTCGTCGACCCGGTGCGGCTGCAGGCGCGCGGGCTGACCGCGCTCGAGGTGCTGCACGCGATCGGGGCCGCGAACCAGAACGTCCGCGCGGGCGTGCTCGCGAACGAGGAAGCGGAGCGCACCGTGGAGGTCGGGCCGTTCCTGCGCGACGTCGAGGACCTCGGCGCGGTGGTGTTGAGCTTGCGCGGAGGCCGGCCAGTGTTCCTGCGCGACGTCGCGCAGATCGTGGACGGACCCGCCGAGCCCACGAACTACACCCGCATCGCCTTCGGGCCGTCCTCGCAGGCCGTCCAGCGCAGCTCGTCCGGCGCGGGCGCGCAGATCGACGGCGTTTTTCGCCCCGCGATCACGCTCTCGCTCGCCAAGCGCAAGGGCTCGAACGCCGTAGTCGTCGCGGAGCGCGCCCTCGAGAGATTCAGCGAGCTCGGCGCCGAGATCCTCCCGCCGTCGGTGCGTTGGATCGTCACGCGCAACTACGGCGAAACGGCGAACGAGAAGGTCAACGAGCTCGTCGGCCACCTGCTCATCGCGGTCGGAACGATCGTCGTGCTGATCGGCGCGAGCCTGGGCTGGCGCGCGGCGTTGATCGTCGCGCTCGCGGTTCCGCTCACGCTCGCCGGAACGCTCTTCGCGGACCTCGTCGTCGGCTACACGATCAACCGCGTCACTCTGTTCGCGCTCATCCTCGCGCTCGGGCTGCTGGTCGACGACCCGATCGTCGACGTGGAGAACATCCACCGCCATCTCTCGCTCGGGAAGCTCCCGCCGCGCGAGGCCACGCTGTTCGCCGTCGACGAAGTGCGGCCGCCGGTGATCCTCGCCACGCTCGCGGTGATCGTGTCGTTCCTGCCGCTCTTCTTCGTGTCGGGGATGATGGGGCCGTACATGCGGCCGATGCCCTTCAACGTGCCGGTCGCGATGGTGCTCTCGCTCGTCGTGGCCTTCACGATCACGCCCTGGGCGACCTACCACCTGCTCAAGCGCGACGCGGGACGCCATCGCGAGGAGCGCGAAGGCTGGGTGATCCGCGGCTACCGCCGGCTGGCGAGTTACTTCCTCGCGAGCCGCCGCCGCAGCGCCGTGCTGCTCGGCGTGGTGTTCGTGTCGTTCCTGGGCTCCATCGCGCTCGCGGGCCTCGGCTACGTGCCGCTCAAGATGCTGCCCTTCGACAACAAGAGCGAGTTCCAAGTGGTCGTCGACGCGCCCGAGGGCTCGCGGCTCGAGGACACCGCGCGCGCCGTCGAAGCGCTCGCGCGCGAAGCGCTGAAGCTCGAGGAGACGACGGAGGTCACGACCTTCGTCGGCACGGCCTCTCCGCACGACTTCAACGGCCTGGTGCGGCACTACTTCCTTCGCCGAGGCGGCGCGGCGGGAGACCTGCGCGTGAACCTGACCCCGCGCCACGAGCGCGGCCGTCAAGCGCACGCCATCGTGCTCGCGGCGCGGCCGGCGCTCGAACGCGTCGCGGCCGAGCACGGTGTGCGCATCTCGATCGTCGAGCCTCCTCCGGGACCGCCGGTGCTGGCGGGCGTGGTGGCCGAGGTCTACGGGCCGCTCGAGGCGACCCCGGCGCAGCTCGCGAGCGTCACGCGCGAGGTGGAGCGACGCTTCCGGGCGATCGAGTTCGTACGCGACGTGGACACCTACCTCGAGAGCGAGCGCAAGTTGGTGCGCTTCGAGATCGACCGCGAAAAGGCCGCCATGCGCGGCGTGGCGGCGGCCCAGATCGCGCAGACGCTGCGGATGGCGCTCTCGGGCGCGCCGGCGGGCGTGTTGCACGTCGAGGGCGAACGCACGCCGCTGGCGGTGAGCTTGGAACTGCCGCGCGCGAGCCGCTCGGTCGAGGACGACTTGCTGCGCTTGAGCGTGGCGAGCCGTTCGGGCGAGCAGGTTCAGCTCAGCGAGCTCGTGCGGCGCACGGAGGCTCCGGAGGAAGGCTTGCTGCTGCGCAAGGATCTGCGCGACGTGCAGTACGTGATCGGCGAGGCCGTGGGGCGCAGCCCGGTCGACGCCGTGTTCGCGCTCCTGTCGAGCCTCGACGAGCGGCCGCTGCCCGAGGGCTTCGAAGTCGAGCTCGCCGGCGAGGGCGAATGGCAGGTCACCGTCGACGTGTTCCGCGACCTCGGCCTCGCCTTCGCGGCCGCGCTCGCCGGCATCTACGTGCTGCTCGTGGCCCAGACGCGCTCGTTCGGACTGTCGGGCCTGATCATGCTCGCCATTCCGCTGACGATGATCGGCGTGTTCCCTGGCTTCTGGCTGCTCAACCTCGTCGCGAGCGAGTCGGTCGGAGAGTTCGCGAGCCCGATCTACTTCACCGCCACCGGCATGATCGGGATCATCGCGCTCGCCGGCATCGTGGTGCGCAACTCGATCATCCTGATCGATTTCATCGAGCAGAACGTCGCGCGCGGCGAGAGCGTCGTGCAAGCCTGCATCGACGCCGGCGCGATCCGCCTGCGCCCGATCGTGCTCACCGCTGGCGCCGCCGTGATGGGGGCCTGGGTGATCGTGTTCGATCCGATCTTCTCCGGGCTCGCCTGGTCGTTCGTGTTCGGCGTGCTCGCGAGCACGGCGTTCACGCTGCTCGTCGTGCCGATCGCGTACGCCTGGACCCGCGCGCCGAAGACCGCCTGAGGAAGGGTTCGTCGGGATCGCGCGCCGGTCTCGCACGTCGGCGGACTCCCGCGTTGCATGGCGCGTCGAGCGCGGCGCGAGCTACGCTCTCGGCTTCGATGAACCCCGAACGCTGCCGTTCTCGGCGTCTCAGTTCCCTTCGCGCGAGCCTCGCGGCCGCCGCCGGTTTGGCGGTTTTCGCTTGTTCCGCGCCGCCGGAGCGCGAGCACGCGGCTGCGCGCTCGAGCGCAACCGAGGCGCCGGCGAACAACGTGCTCGTGATCGTGCTCGACGACGTCGGCGTCGACAAAGTCGGCGTGTACGGCGAGCATCCCAGCCCGCCGCCTACGCCAAACCTCGACGCGCTCGCGCGCGGCGGCGTGCTGTTTCGCCGCGCCTACGCGCAGCCCTGGTGCTCGCCGAGCCGCGCGTGCTTGCTCACCGGGCGCTACGGGTTTCGCACCGGCGTCGGCAACCCGATCAGCCAGCAGCAGGCGGACGGGTCGCTGCCCGATGCGGAGATCACGCTGCCCGAAGCGTTCGAGCTCGCCGCGCCCGGGCGCATCGACACGTCGGCGATCGGCAAGTGGCATCTCACTTCGCGCGCGGCGAACGATTGGGAGCACCCCAACCGCCAGGGCTTTCGCTGGTTCGAGGGCACGATCGGCAACCTCGGCAGCGATCGCTTCGACGACTACGCGAAGCTCACCAACGGCGTGCTGACGCGCAGCACGCGGTACGCGACGAGCGAGCAGGTCGACGACGCTCTCGCGCGCATGGCTGCGATGACCCAGCCGTGGTTCCTCTACCTGTCGTTCAACGCCATTCACGAGCCGTTCCACGCGCCGCCGCGCGAGCTGCACGACCGCGAGCTGGCGGGCGAGCCGTGGGCGACGGCGGTCGAGCACTCCGCCGCGGCGATGCAGGCCCTGGATGCCGAGATCGGGCGCTTGCTCGCGTCGATGCCCCCCAAGTTGCGCGCGAGCACCACAGTGGTCGTCGTCGGCGACAACGGAACCGCGGACATGGCGCTCGCGCCTCCGTGGAAGGGACCGGCCAAGGGCCAGGTGAGCGAAGCCGGCACACGCGTGCCGATGATCGTCGCCGGGGCCGCGGTGAAGGCGCCGGGACGCGAGTGCCGCGCGCTGGTGCAGGTCGTCGATCTCTTCGCGACGGTGGGGGAGCTGCTCGATCTCGACTTGCGCGCTGCGTTGCCGCCGGAGTTGGAGCTGGACAGCCTGAGTTTCGCGGCGCAGTTGCGCGATCCCGCCGCGCCGCCGCTTCGCGACCACGTGTACACGGAGACCTTTGCGCCGAACGGCCGCGGTCCGTACACGACGCGGCGGCGCGCGATCCGCGACGAGCGCTGGAAGCTCGTCGAAGGCTGGCGCGGCGCTGACCGGCTCTTCGACTTGAGCGCCGATCCGTTCGGCGAGGTCGATCTGCTGGCGCGCGGTGCGCTCGACGACGAGCAGCGGACCGCCTACGCGCGCTTGCTCGCGAAGCTGCGCGCGATGGCGGGTGACTGAGCGCGACGGAGCGCGCTCAGCTTCGAGAGACGGCCGCGTTTCTGGCCCGGTTCAGCGCGTGCGGCTCGCCCAGCGCTGCGCAACTTGCCGCAGGTCGCCTTCGCCTTCGCCGTCGGCCGCGAAGAAGCGCCGCTCCAACGTCGCGATCTCCTGCTCGAGCTCGTTTCGCTCCTGCGGCGCGAGGCCGTTGTTCGCGTGGATCTCGCGCAGCAGCCCGAGCACGTTGAACGCCGTGGCGTTGTCGGGGATGCGGAAGCGCGGTTGCACGGCCTCCTCGGGCTTGCGGCGGCCGCGGAGCGCGAAGAAGCCCGCGACGCCGACGACGCCCGCGAGGGCGGCGATCCACATCGCCCAGGGCCGGCGCGGCTCGCCGTAGCGGCGCTCGAGCTCGACCACGGGGCCGACGCTCGCGAGATCGGCGTCGACGTAGCGGTAGTGCTCGTTCGAAGCGACCTCCGACCGCGGCGCCGGGAACGCGAGCTCCTCGGGAAGCTCCTTCGCATCGTCCGCCGGCAGCAGCGTCAGCGTCCACAACCGCTCGGACACGATCCCGTCGGCTTCCTCGTCGAACTTCACGACGCTCACGCCTTGATCTTCGCGCGACGCGACCTCGAAGCCCGCCGGCGCGAATTTCACCAGCTCCTCGAAGTCCGGGACGAGCCCGAGCGCGGTGGCCTTGACCTCGACCAGCAGCTTGCCGTCCTTCGCGTGGCGCTCGTCGAGCGTCTGCGTCAGCGCGACGCGCTCGTGCGGGCGCACGTCGCCGGCCGGCGCGCTCGCGTCGATGGCGAGCGTCGACGATTCGACCGGCAGCACCGCGTACCCGCTCGTGTCGAGGAAATCGAGGTCGAGTTTGAGCGACGGAACGCGGTCGACCTGCGGGCCGCGCGGCTTCACGAGGATGTATGCGTAAGGCGTGCGGCGCCAGCCGTACTCGGCGTCGGCGATCGAGTGCGCCTTGGGCTGGTTGAAGGTCACCGACAGCACGTCGAAGTGCTCCTTGAGCGCCTCGCGCGCGGACTCCTCGAACTTGTCGCGGTAGTCCTCGGTCGGCCGGCCGTAGTTGAACGAGTACGACTGGCTGTTCTGGTTCTGCAGGTACTTGCCGAATCCGCCGGACTCGCGCTCGATCTCGCGCGTGTGGCGCAAATCGACGCGCAGGCCGAAGGGCTGGCCGTGTCCGACGCGCGTCGAACCGTCGATGGCCGTGACGAGCTGGATCTCGGTGACGAGGTCCGAGTAGTAGTCGTAGACGTTCTTCACGTCGCGCGCGAGTTTGTGTTCGCCGACGATCGCGAGACCCTCGCGCGCGTAGCGGAACTTCACTCCCGGATTGGCGTTGCTCATGCGCGAGAAGAGCGTGCTGGCGAACTTCGAGACGTGCCGTTCGGCGCGGTCCTTCGGCAGCGCGGCGAGGCGCTCCTTGATTTCCGCCACCTGGGCCGTGGCGAGCACGTGCTTGGGCTCGATGGCCTTCAGGTCGCAGGCGCCGAGCGCCGCGTAGAACCAATATTCGTAGACCTCCGTCGACTCCTTCTCGGGATCGAGCGTCTCGAGCGCCGCCGCGTACATGTCGGCCGCCTTGGCGAACGTCGCGAAGGCTTCCTCGCGCTGGGCGGAGAACTTCGTGTCCTTCTTCAGCGAGGCCGCGTAGTTGTTCTCGTCGTGCTCGATCGCCGCCTGCGCGAGCCACAGGCGCCAGTCGTTCGGGTGCTTGTCGAGCGCCCTGCCGAGCGTCGTGCGCGCGAGCTCGTAGCCGCGCTTCACTTCCGCTTCGATGTCCTGCTGCTTGCGCTGCGTCTGCTTGTCCTTCTGCAGCGCCGGATCGCGCCACACCTCGAGCAGGTTCGCGCGCATCGTCTGCACGAGCCCCGCGAGCATCTCGGGATCGAGCGTCTCCATGGGCCCGAAGATCTGCTCGACGGTCTCGAGGCGGTAGACCTCGGCGCTGCTGTGCGCGGTCTTGAAGGCCTGCGCCAGTTGCTCCTTGTCGATCTCCACGCCGAGTGTGCGCAGCCGCGTGACCCATTCGCCGAGCTCGCGCAGGTTGCGGTCCTGCTTCGAGCGCGTCAGCGGGATGCCGCTCGCGCGTTCCTCGAAGCCGAAGAAGTACACGTAGCGGCTCTGACGGCGGCTCGCGGCGTTCGGATCGTGGTTCGTGATCCAAACGCGCAGGAACTCGGCGACCAGCGCCTCCGCCTGTGTGGGCAGCGTGCGCGCGAGCGCTTCGATGTACGGGAAGGCGAGGCCTTCTTCGCCGACCTTCAGCAACAGCTGCGCGAACACCATCTGGAAGCGCGGCTGCAGGGTCGGGTCGATGCGCGCGAGCCACTCGTCGCTCGGGCGCGTGTCGAGCACCTTGTCCGTGCGCAGCGGCGTGGGCATGTTCCCGCGCCGGCCCATGTTGTAGTCGTAGTAGAAGTAGTTGCCGTAGACGTCGCGCTCCTGGCGCGGGCCGAGCGACGTCGAATCGTCGTTCTGGTAGGTGAACAGCGCCTCGCGCAGCCATGCGTCCGCGAGCACTTCGAGCTCGCGCTTCCACTGGTCGGCGAGCTGCGGCGCGGCCGCGAGCAGCGCCTTCGTCGCGGTGCTCTGCAGCTCGAGCAGCTTGAGCCGCCGGTCGCCGTTCATCGGCTCCGCCGCGAGCTTCGTCGAGGTCGCCGCGCCGATCGTGGCGAGGATCTCCATGCCGCGTTCGGGGCGGCTCGAGAAGCTCTCGTCGAGCCAGCGCGCGCCGAGCTCCTCGCGGATCTTCGGCGCGATGTCGACGGCTCGCGTGAGCGCCTCGGCCTTCGCCGCCTCGTCGACTTCGCCGACCGCGAGCACCGCCTGGGTCGCGTGCCACGCCTGCTCGAGCCACTCGGTCTTCTCGTCCTTGTCGAAGCGCGCGAGGAAGTAGCGCGAGAGCAGGTTCAGGCCGTCGCGGTCGTCCTTTTCGCGCGCTTCCTCGAGCGTCGGGAGCAGCCCTTCGAGGTGGAACGGCAAGCCCGCGTGCACGAGCACGTGCGCGAGGCTGCGGCGCGAGAACGGCGCGCCTTCCTCATCGAGACTCGGGCGCACGGAGTCGAGGAAGGTCTGGATCTGGTGGCCCGACGCGAGCGCTTGCGCGAGGATCGTCCCGAGCCGCTGCAAGTTGTCCTTGTCGATGTCGCCGCGGCGCAACGCCGCGAGGCCGACGACGTCCGCGGGCGCGAAGACGTTCTTCTCGATGTAGGGCATGCCCTGTTGAGGCACTTGCGGGCGCTGCTTCGGCCCCGTCATCAGCGAGAGCAGCAACTGACCGTAGCCCGCCTTGTGGTCGGCGACTTCGAGCGTGTCGAACAGCGACTTCACCGCGGCCCAGTCGCCGAGCGTCACGTCGCGCTGGAGCACGACGACGGCCTTCTCGAAGGCTTCGCGTTCGGCCTTCTCGCGCGCCGCCTTCTCTTCGGCTTCACGCTTTGCGGTCGCAGCGGCTTCCGCGGCCTTGGCCGCGTCTTCCGGGCTCGGCGCCGCGGCGCCCTCGGCGGGCGGAGTCTGCGCGCCTTCCGCGGGGACGGCTGCCTGGGCCGAGCTCGGAGCACCGACGACGGCGGTCGTGCTCGCCGCAGCCGCGCCGGCGGCGGTCGTCGACTGCGCGCCGACCACGGTCACCGCGGAAGTGGGGGCTGCCGAAGTCGCGGCCGGCGCAGTCGTCGCCGCCGTGCTCGTAGTTGGCGTGGTCGCAGCTGGCGTCAGCGGAACCGCGGGCGCCGCCGCGACGCTGGCGCCGGCCCGCACGCGCACGATCGACACGCCGCCGCCTCCCGTGCCCGTGAAGACGACCGTGCCGCTCGCCGGAGACTCGACGGCGCCGGTCTTGATCTCACCCGCCGGCGCCGCGCCCTCGGTCGGCGCGCCGCTCGCATCCTTCGCCGGCTCGTTCTCCTTCAGCGGCGTCGACCAGGCCTTCAAGATCGTCGACGCGCGCCGGTCGTACTCGAGCTTCTTCAGGCGCTCGCCCTTGAAGGTCGGAGTGTCCGGCTTCGCCTCGCCGGACGGCTGCACTCCTTCGGCGCTCGGCGCCGCAGGCTCGTCTTCGAACTCCACGACGTAGCCGAGTTCCGAGAGGGTGATCTGTGCTTGCGCCGACGACACGAGCAACGCCGCGGCGAGCAGGACCGATGACGAACGAAACGACAGGCGCCCACGAACGACCGACGAAAACTGCATCGACTCCACCTCCCTGGATCGCGCTGTGAGCGCGGATCGAACCAACGAACGCGCGTTCAGCGCGGGACCGACAGCTTCGAGCGAACCGCGACGGCGGCCCTCGGCGGCGCGAAGCCGGATACCTCTCGCTCTGCGCGGCGCCTACGAACCGGAACCGTCGGGCGGACGGCCCGAGCTCGCTCCGCGCGCGTCCTTCGACTGCTGACCACCCTTGCTGCGTCCATTTTTCCCGCCGCGACCGCGGCTGGATCCGCAACCCTGTCACTGCGAGGGGAGCGGCAGACCCTGGAGCTCGGTGAGGTCCATGCGCGCGAGCGCGATGGCCGACTCCAGGCTCTCCTTGATCTGCTTCGCCCGCTCTTCGTCCTTCGCCTGGCTCGCCGTCTCCGCGAGCAGCTTGTAGTTCTGGCGCGATGCGTCGATCTCGCGTTCCCACTCGTCGCGGGGCGCGCCCTCGAGGCGCATCAACCACGTGTTGTAGTACTGCGCGTTCGCCAGCGCTTCGCGCGCCTGCGCGAGCTGCGTGGGATCGCCCTGGGGATCGAGCGACAGGTCATTCACGAGCTGCTCGAGGTCGCGCCGCGCCTCCGGCAGCTTCGAAGCGAACATCTGCGCCTTCGCGCGCTCGAGCTGCAGCGTGCGCGACAGCGCGACGTGTTCGGTGCGCACCGAGCTGAGCGCCTCGGAGTAGGCCTGCACGGCTTCGATCCACAGCGCCTTCGCCGCGGCGTCACCTTCCGCGGCCGCAACGGCGCGCGCTTCGGCGGCGCTGGACTGGGCCGTTTCGACGAGCGCGGCGGTGCGGTCGTCGGCCAGACGATCCTGCCCCGGACCGTAGTGGTACGCCGCGCCCGCGACGGGCAGCAGCAGCCAGGCGAGCAAGAGCAGTCGTCTCATCTCTCGAACCTCGGGTAGGGACTTCGGTTGAGCGCCCGCGGGCCGAGCTTCCCCGGCCGCCGACGCGCCTATGCTACATCGACCGGGTGAGCGTCGGGCGCCGGCGCCCGAAGGCGCGTGGAGAACTTTCGCGGAGCGGCCGCGGCCGCGCGGCGCAGGAACGAGGGCCGAGTTTCGACCCCCGGACGCCAGGAGGCGCCAAAGGCGTGCAGCAGGAGGGGCAGCAGCGCGAGAAGCGCGGCGCCGGCCGACAGCGCGATCAGCGCGTATTCGCGGCGCGTGAGGCGCTCGAAGACGGTTTCGTCCTCGCGGCCCATGGCCGCCGCGATCAGGTCGCTCGCGAGCTGCTTCTCGTTGCCGTCGTGGAACGCACCGCCCAGGCGCGCCGCGATCTGCTTGAGCATCGCGACTTCCTGGCGCGAGTGGCGCCCGTCGATGAACTTGCCCGACTTGGGGTCGCCCACGCCGACGACGAGCACGCTGCGGATCGAGGGCGGCATGCGCGGCATGCCGCTGGTCGGCACGCTGTCGCCGTCCGACAGCAGGATCAGGGTCGTGCTGCGCGGAGGCCAGGGGTGTGCGAGCTTCGCCGCTTCCTCGAGCCCGTCGAGCAGGCGTGTCTTGCCGGCGTCGAAGGCGAAGTGCATCGGCAGGTCGCCGAGGATGTTGCGGATCACCTCGATGTCGCGCGTGTCCACGACGACCGGTTTCGCGCCGTTGTAGACCGCGATGACGCTGACGGTGTTCTGATCGATCGGCGCGCGGTCGAAGAAGGACTCCATGAGCCGCCGCGCGCGCTCCATGCGGCTGTCCTTCTTCTCCGGCCCGGCGTCGACGAGGCGCATGCTCGGGCTGACGTCGAGCACGAGCACGATGCGGCCCTCGGGTTCGCCGGTCGCGTCCTTGCCCTCGGTCGAGTAGCGCTTGGGTTCGATCGCGAGCAGCGTCGCGAAGCCCCAGGCCGCGGCGACGGCGGCGAGCACGCGCAGATGCGGAGCGCAGCGCGCCCAAAGCGCCGGCTTGCGCGTCGGTCCGAAGGCGAGGTGCGCGATGCGTGCGACGCGGCGCGAGTGCAGCCACTCGCCCAGCGCCGCGAGCAGGAGCGCTGCGGCCGCGATCATCTCGGGTGCGAACTCGACGTCGCGCAGGTTCACCATGGCGTGCACCTCACGCCGAGCAGCGACAGGCCGAACAGCAGCAGCACGCCGAGTCCGAGCAGCGACGCGGGCTCGAAGTCGTCGATCGACTCGGCGCGCGTCTTCTCCATCTTCACGCGCTGCATCGAGTCGATCTCCGCGAACACCCGCTTGAGGCTCTCGGTGTCCTCGGGCTTGAACGCCTCTCCGCCCGTGAGCGCCGCGATCCGCACGACTTCGTCGGAGATCCCGCCGTCGGCGATGTGGACCGCGTTGACGACGATGTTGTCGCGCTTGAGCTCGGCCGCGATCTGCTCGTCGCGCCCGCCGAACAGGTCGAAACTCTGGCCGTCGCTGATCAGGATGATCATGCGGTCGCCTTCGTCGCGTTCGACGAGCTCCTTGCGGCACGCTGTGAGCGCTTTTCCGATCTCCGTGCCGCCGAACCAGTACGGAATCTTGTCGGGGCGCATGAAGGGCGGCGAGCACCGGAGCGCGGAGGCGTCGTTGGTCAGCGGCACCCAGTGCAGCACGCTGTTGCCGAAGAACGTCAGTCCGAAGGCGTCGCCCTTGCGCAGGTCGAGGAAGTCGTTGATGGCCGCCATCGCCGCGTCGTAGCGGTCGCCGTCGCCGAACTTCGCGAGCATGCTGCCCGAAACGTCGACGCAGAACTGGATGTTCGTCAGCGCGCGCTTGGAGCTCGGAACCCCCCAGCGCTGCGGTCCGGCGAGCAACAGGATCGCGAGCGCCGCGAGGAGGGCCGGCAGCGACTCCGCGGCGCGAACGAGGAACGCCCAGCGCGTGCTGCGAGTGTTGCTCGCGTTGTCGAAGGGCAGCACGATCGAGGCGCCGCGCCGCCGCCAGATCCACGCGAGCAACGCCGCCGGCAGGACCAGCAGCATCAGCACTTCGGGATGGCGGAACAGCGCGAGGGTTTCCATGGCGCTCAGCGGGCGGCGGCGCCGACGCGCTCGTCGAGCAGGTCCGCGGGGAGGTTGCGATAGGGCGCGAGCAGCGCCGCGACATCGACGGCTTCGCTCGGCGCAGGTTCGTGCAGCCAGCGCTCGAGGCTCGACAGCAGCGGTCCGGCTTCGGAGTGCTCGCGCAGCCTGGCGAGCGCGACCTCGGGCTTCTCGTCCAGCAGGCCGAGCTTGCGCCGCCAGTACGCGACGAGGCTGAGCTCGAGCTGCGCCCGCTCGGTGCTCGTGAGCTGGCCGTCGCGCGCACGTTCGACGAGCGGGCGCAGTCGCTCGGCGAGCGTGCGCGGCCGTTCTTCGTGCTTCTCGCCCGCACCGCGACGTTTGCGGCCGCTCCACAAGAGCCACACGAGGCCCACGACCCACAGCACGCCCGCGGCGATCATCAAGTTCGTGTAGCCGCCGAGGCGCTGCGCGGTCGTCGGCGCCGGCGCGTGCGGCCTGGCGCGCGGATCGGCGAGCACGGCGCCGACCTTCACCGGCAGCGCGGGGAGCTCGTCCGCGGCGAGCGGCGATCCGTCGGCGCGGCGCAGGTGCTCGCGCAAGTCGTAGTCGCCCGCTTCGAGGGCCCAGAACTCGAGCTCGTAGCGGTTCGCGTCGCCGTGCGGGTAGGTCGCCACGATGCGCAGCACGAGCGGGTCGTCGGATCTGGCCGGCGCGACCACGAGTTCCGTTCCGGGGAGCAGGACCTCCTGGAGGCGGCCCGGCATGCCGACGGTGGTCTCGACGAGCGGCGCTTGCGCGAGCGCGAGCGCGAGGACGAACGCGGCGAGCCCCATCAGCGCTGCCCCTTTCCGGCCCAGCCGCGCGCGCGGAACAGTTGGCGCAGCGCGGGCTCGAAGGGCTGGTCGGTGCGGATCGAGAGATGGTCGACGCCGGCGCGCTTGAGCGAGCGCACGTTCTCGGCGTTGTCGATCCACTTCGCCTTTCCGCGCGTCAGGAACTCGCGTCCCGACTCCGCTTCGCGCGCGCGGAAGAAGCCGCCGCCGCGCAGGCCGCGTTCGGCCGGGTCCTCGAGCTGCAGCACGACGCAGTCGTGCAGTTGCGACAAGCGGCGCAGCGCCGGGATCGCGTCGACGTCGTACAGATCGCTCAGCACCAGGATCAGCGAACGTTGCGCGAGGCTGGGGCCGAGGCGGTGGATGCACGCGCCGAGCGTCGTGCGCTCGTCGAAGCGGTAGCGGCGCAGCTCGAGCATCCACTGCAGCACGCGCGCGCTCGACAGGCTGGGCTGCACGCGCAACTTGCGCTCACCGACCGCGAGCACGCCGACGGGGCTCACGCGGTCGAGGCAGGCGAGCGCGAGTCCGCCCGCGATGTACAGCGCCGTGGCGTACTTGCTGCGCGCGCCCGACGACACCGTCATCGAGGCCGAAGTGTCGAGCAGCAGGTACGCCGGCATGCTCTTGGGAGTCTCGAACTCCTTGACGTGGAAGCGTCCGGTGCGCGCGGTGACGCGCCAGTCGATCGCGCGGATCGAGTCGCCTTCGACGTACGGCCGCGACTGCACGTACTCGACGCCCGAGCCGACGAAGGGCGAGCGATCGACGCCGTACTGCAGGCTGTTGGCCAGCTTGCGCAGCGCGATCGCGAACTGGCGCGAGTCCAGCCGTTCGAGATCCTCGAGGAACGCTTCCACGGAGCGGGGGGCTTCGCCTGGGATCACGCGTGCGTCGCGACGGCCTTGGGAGCGCGCTCGGCGCCGCTGCCCAGCGCGCTGAGCAATTCGTCGAGCACCATGCGGTTGGTGACGCCTTCCGCGATCGCCTCGTACTTGAGGCGCATGCGGTGGATCATCACGTCCTCGGCCAGCGCGAACAGGTCCTCGGGGATGGCGTAGCGCCGCCCGTGCATCAGTGCGCGCGCGCGCGCCGACTTGATCAACGAGATGCCGGCGCGCGGGCTGCAGCCCAGCTCGACGGCCGGGTGCACGCGCGAGCGGTTGACGAGGTCGACGACGTGCTCGACGAAGGTCTCGCTCACGTGGACGCGGTGAACGGCCTCCATGGCGTCGACGAGTTCCTTGGTCGAACCCACGGGCTCCCGCGCGAGCGCGTCGAACTCGGTGCGCGCGATCGCGCCCTTCTCGGTCTTCTCGATGCCCAGCGCCGCGTTGCGCATCAGCACCTCGCGCTCCTCTTCGGGCTTGGGGTACACGAGGCGGTGCACCAGCATGAAGCGGTCGAGCTGCGCTTCGGGGAGCTCGAACGTGCCCGCCTGCTCGATCGGGTTCTGCGTGGCGATCACGAGGAACGGCGCGGGCAGCTTGAAGGTCTCGTTGCCGATCGTGACCTTGCGCTCCTGCATCGCTTCGAGCAGCGCGCCCTGCACCTTCGGCGCGGCGCGGTTGATCTCGTCGGCGAGCAGCAGGTTCGTGAACACCGGACCCTTGCGGATGCGGAACTCCGACGTGCGCTGGTCGAGGATCTCCGAGCCGAGGATGTCGGCGGGGAGCAGGTCGATCGTGAATTGGATGCGCGCGAACTCGAGGTCGATCGAGCGCGCGAGCACCGACACGAGCAGCGTCTTCGCGAGCCCCGGCACGCCTTGCAGCAGGATGTGGCCGCCGGTGAAGAGCGCGATGAGGAGCCGCTCGACGACGACGTCCTGGCCGACCACGACCGTGCCCACACGGTCTCGCACGGCTTGGATGAAGGCCCGTGTGCGTTCGAGGTCGGCCTGCGAGAGCGGAGCGGTGTCTTGCATCTTCAGCGGATCCCGGAGAAGTCGGACGAAGCGGCGGACTCGTGAGTGGCGAGCTCACGCAGGCGGCAAGCGTAACGGATCGACGCGCGCGGCGACCCGCGTCTATCCGCGTGGGACGTGGCGGTTGCCGGAAACTTCCCGCGCGATGGCGCCCCTCACTTGCCCACCGCCAGGTCGATCCACAGGCCCGCGCTGCCCGTCTCCGCGCCCGCGGGCCCGGCTTGCGCGCCGACGCCCCAGTCGATCGCTGGCGGCCGCTCGCGCGGAAGTTGGAACTTCCAGCGCTTCTCGCCGACCGAGATCGAGAGCTTCTCGCCGACGGCTTCCAGCTCGAACTCCGTGCTCACTCCCAGGCGCAGCGCCGGGTGCGGCGGCGTCGGACTGGACGGCCGAGGGGATGGCGAGCGAGGCGAGCGCGAAGTCGGTTGCGAGACGCGCAAGCAGGTCGGGCGCGAGTGGTGCACGGCATCGGAGCTCGACTTGCGAGGGCGGCACGGCGCGGTGGCGCCGGCGCCGGGTCGGTGGGTCGCGGTTCGGCGCCTGGGACGGCGCCGCCGGGCTGACGCGACAGGAAGTTCGGGACGAGTCCCGCTCGCCGCGCAAGCCCTCGTCTCAGTCGTAGAGCAGCACCTTCGCGCGCGCGGCGAGGTAGGCGTCGAACTGGGGACCTTCACCGCTGGGCAGCTCGGCGGCGGTCGGTGCGCGGAGCAGCGCTTCCCACGCGGAGTGGTTGCGCAGCAGCACGTCCACCTTCGCGACCTCGAAGCTGTCGCCGTGCAGTCGAAGCAGCGTCCACGCCAGCGCCAATCCCGCCGCTACCGGCTCCACGGCCGCGCGCTCGACGACTTCGACGTGCACGCCGCGGCACAGCTCGCCCGCGAAGCGGCTCGCGTTCGGAGTGAACTCGAGCGGCGTAAAGCGCAGGCCGGGAAGTCCGAGCTCGTTCAGTGCGTTCGCGAGCCGCGGTCCGTCGATCCACGGCGCGCCGAAGCGCTCGAAGGGCTCGTCCGTGCCGCGCCCGACCGAGACGTTCGTGAATTCGAGCAGGGCGACTCCCGGATAGAGCAGCGCCTGCGTCGGGTTGCGCAGGTTCGGACTCGGGTCGCGCCACTCCAGGCCCGTGTCGCTCCAGGTCATCGAACGAGTCCAGCCCTCGCAACGCACGACCTCGAGTTCGCAACTCACGCCGAAATGCTCGCGGTACAGGCGCGCGAGTTCGCCGAGCGTGAGGCCGTGCAACACCGGAAGCGGCCGGTACGCGACGAAGTCGAGGCGTTCGGGGTCCGCGAGCGGTCCTCGCGCGCCCAGCGACGCGAGCGGATTGGGCCGGTCGAGCACGACGACGCGCAGGCCGAACTCGGCCGCGGCCTCCATCGCGTAGCCGAGCGTCGAAGCGTAGGTGTAGAAGCGCGCGCCCACGTCCTGCACGTCGAACACGAGCGTGTCGGCGTCGCCGAGCATCTCGCGCGTCGGGCGGCGCGTCTTTCCGTAGAGGCTGAAGAGCTTCACGCCGCTCGCGCTGTCGAGCGTGTCCTCGACCGCGCCCTCGAGCGCCGCGTCGAAGCCGTGCTCGGGAGTCATCGCGCACACGAGCTCCACGCCGTCGCTGCGCCGCAGCAGATCGAGCGTGCGCTCGCCTTCGCGCGTGCGGCCGGTGCGGTTCGTGAGCAGCGCGACTCGGCGGCCGCGGAGCCGTGCGCAGTTCTCACGCGCGAGCACGTCGGCGCCGGTGAGTACGACGTTCACGGGGCTCGTGCTCGCGAACTTGTTCGGCGATGCGCACCGCGCTGCGAGTGTCGCGACGTCGCTGCGCAATCCGCGGACGTCGCCTTTGCCGTTCGGGTGAAGTCGGCTCGTGAGCACGACGCAGTAGACGCGCGTCGTCGGATCCATCCACAGCGACGTGCCGGTGAACCCGGTGTGCCCGACGCTCGCGCCGCGCGGAAAGCCCGCGCCGCGCGCGGTCGAGAAGGCCGTGTCGCAGTCGAGCCCGAGCGTGCGCCCGCTGCTGCCCGCGTCGATCCAGCGCGCTTGAAGCATCGCCGCCGCGCTCTCGCGCGAGAGCACGCGCCGGCCGTCGATCTCGCCGCCGTCGAGCAGCATGCGGCACCAGCGCGCGACGTCGTCGGCGGTCGAGAACAACCCCGCGTGGCCCGCGACGCCGCCCAGCGCCGCGGCTCGAGGATCGTGCACTTCGCCGCGCAGGAGCACGCCGTTGCGCGGCTCGGTCGGGGCGCAGCGCTCGCGCAGGCTCGCACTTGGGGTGAAGAGCGTGTCGTGCATGCCGGCGGGCTCGAACACCTCGCGCCGCGCGAATTCGGCGAGCGACACGCCGCTCACGCGCTCGACGAGCACGCCGAGCGCGATGTAGCCGACGTCGCTGTACTCGAACCTCGCGCCCGGCGCGTGCTTGGGCGCGAGCGCGCAGAGGCGCTCCCAAGCGCGCTCGCGACCGCCCGTGTAGTCCGCGAGCGCGTTGTCGGCGATCAAGCCGCCCCAGTGCCTCAAGAGTTGCTCGACCGTGATCGCGTGCTTGCCGTTGGCGCCGAATTCCGGCAGGTAGCGCGCGAGCGGCGCGTCGAGCGCCACTTCGCCGCGCTCGACGAGCTTCATCACGCTCGTCGCGGTCGCGATCGGCTTGGTGAGCGAGGCGAGGTCGAAGAGCGTGTCCACCGCCAGCGCTTCGCGCGGCTCGAGCGCGCGCGATCCCACCGCCAGGCGCGCGAGCTCGCGGTCGCCGCGGCCGATGAGCACCACGGCGCCCGGCGCTTCCTTGGCCTCGACGGCCTTGCGCAGGCGCGCTTCGAGCACTTCGAGCGCGCGAATTCGCGGCGCCCGCGGGTCCTCGGCGCTCTCGTGCGCGGGTCGGTTCGCGGTGCAGGCGAGCAGGCCCAGCGCGAACGCGCCGAGCATCCGGAGGGGGGAGTTCGACGCCATGACACGCAGGGTAGCGGCGCGCGGGTCGTGTGCGCGCTGCGCTACGATGGCGCGAATGTCGGCCCAGCCTTCCAACGTCCCGCCGCACGTCCCGGCGCAACTCGCGCCGCTCGTGCGCGGCCTGCACCACATCGCGATCGTCGTCCCTTCGATCGCCGAGGCGCGCAAGCTCTACGAGGGCGTGCTCGGCCTGTCCGCCGGCGAGCCCGAGTACGTCGCCGACCAGAAGGTCAACGTGCTCGTGACCTACGCCGGCACGCAGCGCATCGAACTGGTCGAGCCCGCGGCGCCCGATTCACCGGTCACGCGCTTCCTCGAGAAGACCGGCGGCGGCCTGCACCACGTCGCCTACAAGGTCGACGACGTCGCCGCCGCCATCGCCGCGCTCAAGCACGCCGGCGTGCGCATGATCGACGAGTCTCCGCGCCCCGGCGCGCACAACACGCGCATCGCGTTCGTGCACCCCAAGGCGACCGGCGGAGTGCTCAGCGAACTCGTGGAAGAGCCGCGAGCGCACTGAACCCCGCGCGCACCCTCAGATGCCGAGCGCGGCGCGTTGCGCCTCGAAGACGCGCTGGATGCCGCCGGCGCCGACTTCGAGCATCTTGTCGAGCTCGTCGCGGCGGAACGGCGCGCCCTCGGCGGCGCCTTGGACCTCGATGAAGTGGCCTTCGCCGGTCATGACGAGGTTCATGTCGGTCTCGGCCTTGCTGTCCTCGGAGTAGTCGAGGTCGCACAGCACCTCGCCGCCGACGACGCCGACGGAGATCGCGCCGAGTTGAGAGGCGAGCGGCCAGCCGCGGAGGATGCGGCGCTGTTCCATGTGCTTGAACAGGTCGTACAGCGCGACCCATGCGCCGCTGATCGCCGCCGTGCGCGTGCCGCCGTCGGCTTGGAGCACGTCGCAGTCGATCCAGACGGTGCGCTCGGTGAGCTTGGAGAGGTTGACCACGCCGCGCACCGCGCGCCCGATCAGGCGTTGGATCTCCACGCCGCGGCCGTCGACTTTTCCCGCGCGATCGCGCTGCTTGCGGTCCTTCGTGGAGGAGGGGAGCATCGCGTACTCCGCGGTCAGCCAGCCTTGGCCCTTGCCCTGGAGGAAGGGCGGCACGCCGTCGGTCGCGGTCGCGGTGCACAGCACGCGCGTCGAGCCGAAGCACGCGAGCACGGAGCCGGGCGCGGTGCTCGTGAAGCCGCGCTGGAACGAGAGGGCGCGGGGTTCGCTCGGGAGTCGACCGTCGGTTCGAGGCATGGCCGCAGTATAGGCGCCGCGCTCGGCCGACCTGCCACGGCGCGGGCAACTATCTCCGCCGCACGGCGCGCACGTGCTCCAACGCGCAGCGGAGCTCCGCGCCGTCGGCGCCGCGCAGCACGAGCCCGCGCAGCGAGAGTTCGACGAACTGGCCCGCGAGGCGCTCCTCGCCGCACTCGACGTCGAGTTCGCGGCCCGCAAGGTCCGTCGCGGCCGCGAAATCGGCGCACAGCCGCGGGTCGTCGGCGAAAACCTGGTCGAGACGCCGTGCGAGGTTCGCGAGCACGAACTCGCGAACTTTCGCGACGCCTATGTCGATTCCGCACAGCCCCAAGCTCGTGACGGCGCGCTGCGCTCGCAACTCGGCGGCGAACTCGCGCTGCTTCACGTTCATTCCGATCCCGAGCACGTAGTGCGGCCGCGCGAGGTCCAGCCCGCGCGTCTCGACGAGCACGCCCGCGAGTTTCGCGCACGACCCGTCGTCGCGCGCGCCGCCCGCGTCGACGACTAGGTCGTTCGGCCACTTCAGCCGCGCGCGGCCGAGCCCCAGCTCGCGCGCCGCGTCGAAGGCCGCGAGTCCGCCGGCCATGGTCAGCGCGCCGGGGTGCGCCGCGCGTTCCGGCAGGAGCACGACGCTCAGATAGAGCCCTTCGTCCCGCGCACTGGCCCAGCTCGCGCCGCGCCGGCCGCGGCCCGCCGTCTGCTCGCGCGCGGTGTGGACGTCGCCGTGCCGCGCCGTGCGCGTTTCGAGCGCCGCGAACGCGCGCTCGCTCGTCGAGTCGACGGCGTCGTGCTCGATCAGCTCGAAGCGCATCGCCGCCGCCGCCGCGCTCGGCTCACGCCTCGAGGCTGTTCGAGTTCGGCGTGAGCAGGCCCTTGAGGCGCGACATCACGTTCGAGTGGATCTGGCACACGCGCGACTCGGTCAGCGCGAGCATCTCGCCGATCTCCCGCATCGTGTGGCCGACGTGGTAGTACTGCTCGATGATGAAGCGTTCCTTGTGCGTCAGCGACTTGGTGATGTACTTCATCACGTCGCGGCGGTTGATCTCGGCGATCGGGTCGACGGCCTTCTGATCCTCGACGATCTCGACCTTCTCCATCGAGTTGTCGTCGTCGCGGTCGTCCCAGCGGTCGGAGAGCGAGAACATCGTCTTCGCGTGCGCGCTCGACATCTCGTTCGCGAGCTCGCCGTGCTCCATGCGCAGCGCGTTCGCGAGCTCGGCGTGCGTGGGCTCGCGCCCGTACTCGCCTTGCAGCCGTTGCAGCGCCTTGTCGATGCGGCCCGCCTTGAGCCGCACGAGCCGCGGAACCCAGTCCTGCGAGCGCAACTGGTCGAGGATCGAGCCGCGGATGCGCGTCGTGCAGTAGGTCTTGAACTTGATGCCGCGGTCGGGATCGAAGCCGCGGATCGCGTCCATCAGGCCGAACAGACCGGCGCTGACGAGGTCGTCGAGCTCGATCGACTTGGGCAGCGTCTGCAACAGCCGCTCGGCGATGTGCTTGACCAGCGGGTAGTGCTGCTCCATCAGCACGTTGCGCAGCTTCTCGAGCCACTCGTCGTCGCGCGGGCGCGTGCCCGCGGCGCGGCGGTAGTGGGGCCAGATGTCCTCGACCGGCATCGCGCGCAGGTCGTCCACCGTCGGCCGACGATCGGACTTGCCCTTGGCCGGCGCCGGCGGCTTCTTCGCCGGCGCGGGCGCGCCCGCGGTCGGCGCGGAGATCGCCGGTCCCTTGCTCGGCTTCAGCGCGCCCTTGGGAAGCGCCGGCGCGGGCTCGTTCTCGCGCGCTGCGCGCTTGCCGTCGGCGGACTTGCTCGCCGACTTCGCGCGCGGGCTCGCGCTCCGACTCGCGCGCGAAGGCAACGCCGCCGCAGGCTTCTTGCTCGACGCGCTCGCACTCTTGGACTTGGGCATGCTGGGCCTGTGGGGTAGAGGGCCTCTCGAATCGGAGGCTAGTACTTCACGAGCGAATGCACCGGTGTCGCGCCCAGCCGTTTGCGGCCGTGCAGGAACACCAGTTCGATCACGAACGAGCACGCGACGACCTGGCCGCCGATGCGCTCGAGGAGCTTGACCGCCGCTTCCGCGGTGCCGCCGGTGGCGAGCAGGTCGTCGACGAGCAGCGCGCGCTGACCGGGCGCGACGGCGTCGGTGTGGATCTCGATGCGGTCGGTCCCGTACTCGAGCTCGTAGCTCTGCGAGACCGTCTTCCAGGGCAGCTTGCCGGGCTTGCGGATCGGCGCGAAGCCCTTGCCCACGCGCAGCGCGAGCGCGGTGCCGAAGATGAAGCCGCGCGACTCGACGCCGCACACGATGTCGTAGCTCTTGGGGTCGACCAGCGCGGCGAGCTGGTCGATCGCGAGCTTCAGACCTTCGGCGCTCGCCAGGAGCGGCGTGATGTCCTTGAACAGGATGCCGGGCTTGGGGAAGTCCGGGACATCGCGGATGTAGCGCTCGATCACGTGGGGGCTCTCAGGCTCGCGACAGCGAAGTTCGACGCCGGACCGGAAAAAGTTGACGCCTTGCTCGCGCGCCAGCGCCGCCGTGGACCGAAACGGGGACGGCGGACACGGGTCGAGGCGCGCGGCTCACATTTCCTCCGGCGCAGCCATGCCGAGCAGGCTCAGGCCGATGCCGAGGGAGGTCTTGGCGGCGCGCACGAGCGCGAGACGCGCTGCTCCGGCCCGCGGCTCACTGCCGAGCACGCGGTTCTCCGGCTGCGTCAGCCAGGTGGAGACCTCGCGCGCGAGTGCGAGCGCGTACTGCGAGAGCTCGCTCGGCTCCGCCCTGGCCGCCGCGGCCCGCGCGACGTCGCCCAGACGCGCGATGCGCAGCAGGATCTCGCCGGCGTTCTCGAGCGCGGCGAAGTCGGGCTCGGCGCCCAGCGCTGCGTCGCCGCTAGCCTGGGCCTTGCGCAGGATCGACGCCAGCCGCGCGTGCGTGTACTGCAGGTAGGGACCGGTGTCGCCCTCGAAGGCGAGGAACTCGCGCTTGTCGAAGATCACGTCCTTGATGCGCTCGCGCTTGAGGTCGTTGAACACGAGCGCGCCGATGCCGACCTGCTCGGCGACCTGGGCCTTGCCCGCGAGCTCGGGATTCTTCGCCTCGATGACGCGCGCGGCTTCCTCGACGCATTCGTCGATGAGGTCGTCGAGCACGAGCACTTCGCCGCGCTTGCGGCTCGCGATCTTCACGCGCCCCGGACCGAGCAGCATGCCGAAGTCGACGTGCTCGACGCGCGACGCCCAGGGCTCGTTCATGCGCACGAGCACGGCCTTGAGCTGGCGGAAGTGGAGCTTCTGCTCGCCGCCGACGACGTAGAGGCAGCGCTCGAAGTGGAATTCCTCCCAGCGGCTGAACAACGCCGCGAGATCGCGCGTCGCGTACAGCGTCGTGCCGTTCGTCTGTTGCAGCAGGCACGGCGTCGCCTTCAGGCCCTTGTCGACGGCGCCGAGCATGACCACGAGCGCGCCTTCGCTGATCTCGGTCACGCCGGCGCTCTTCACGCGCTCGAGCGTGCTCGCGAGCAACGGCTCGTAGTAGCTCTCGCCGCGCACGAACTCGTGCGCGATGCCGAGGCGTTCGTAGGTCGCGTTGAAGCCGCGCAGCGAAACCTCGGTGACCCAGCGCCACAACTCGCGCACTTCGCCCTCGCGTCCGCTCTCGAGCTCCTGGTACGCGGCCACGGACTCGCGCTGGAACTCTTCGTCGTGCTTCAGCGCCTCCTTGCTGCGCTGGTACAGATCGAGCAGGCCGAGCACCGGATCGCGTTCGAGGTCGACTTCGCTCTTCCAGCGCCGCAGCGCCACCACGAGGCCCCCGAACTGCGCGCCCCAGTCGCCGATGTGGTTGATGCCGATCACCCGGTAGCCCAGGTGGCGGAAGATGCGCACGAGCGACGCGCCCAGGATCGTCGAGCGGATGTGCCCGATGTGCATGGGCTTGGCGATGTTCGGCGAGCTGAAGTCGACGACGATCGTCTTGTCCGCGCCGTCGCTCGAGCCGCCGTACTTCGCGCCCGCGCGCTCGACTCCGGCCAGCACTTCGCGCGCGAGCAGCGGCCGCGCGATGCGGAAGTTGAGGTAGGGTCCGGTGGCGCTGACCGTGATCCCCTCGAGCGAGGTCCCGAGCTTCGCGGCGAGTTCCGCGGCGACGGCGGGCGGCGGCAGCTTGCGCTCCTTTGCGAGCGCGAAGCAAGGAAAGGCGATGTCGCCGAGGCCGGGATCGCGCGGGCTCTCGAGCTTCAGCGCGCTGGAGGCGAGGCCCGTGTGGTCGGCGAGCGCCGCGAGGATCTTGTCGCTGAAGGGCTGCATGGAGGAGCGGGCAGAGGATAGTGACGCGCGGACGTGCGGAGCCAGCGCAATGTTCGCCGACGTTCGCTGCGGGTCGGCTGGCTCGCTCGTGCGCGGCGCGAGGAACCCCGGAGCTCGCGCTGCTCTATACTCCGCGCACCCATGCCCGCGCCGCCGCCCGATGCCCGTTCGTTCCTGTCCGAAGTCGTGTCGGTGACGCCCTGCGGCGACGACGGCGTCCTGCTCGCGATCCGCCCCGAGCGCGCGCTCGCGCCGGTGCGCTCGAGCCGCTTCTTCATGCTGCGGCGCGAGGACGCGCTCTCACCCGCGATTCCGCGGCCGTTCTCGATCTACCGCCAGCGAGGCGACCAACTCGAGTTCTTGCTCAAGGTGATGGGGCGCGGCACGCGCGCGCTCGCCGCCTGCGCTCCTGGACAGCGGATTCGCACCATCGGGCCGCTCGGCAACGGCTGGCCCGCGCTCGACGGCGACGGAGCGCCGTGGGTGATGCTCGCCGGCGGCGTCGGCGTCGCGCCGTTCCACCTGGCGATCGAGCAAGCCCTCGCCGGCATGGACGGCCGCACGCCCGCGCGCGCGGAGCAGCTCTTCTTCCTGTTCGGCGCGGCGCGCGCGGGGCTGCTCTACGACCTGGCGGCGTTCGAGAAACTCGGCGCGAAGGTGCTCACGGCGACGGTCGACGGCTCGCACGGCGCCCGCGGCAACGTCCTCGAACTCCTCCAGGAGCGCCAGCGGCTCGGAGAGATTCCCTCGAAGGTGCGGCTGCTCGCGTGCGGGCCCGAGCGCATGCTCGAGGCGGTTCAGCGCTTTGCGGACGAGCGCAAGCTCGAGTGCTGGTTGTCGCTCGAGACACTGATGGGCTGCGGCGTCGGAATCTGCAACGCCTGCCCGGTCCCGACGAAACCCGACGGCCCGCGCGGCGCTTGGCCGAACGTGAAGTGCTGCGTCGAAGGGCCCGTGCACAAGACCGACGAGATCCTGCTGCACTCCTAGCCGGGTCGAGGCGCCGGGTCGAGGCGCCGCGCCGCGCCGCCTCACTCCGACTTCTGCTTCAGCGTCTCGATCGCGGCGCCGAGCGC